>SMXP01000170.1 GCA_004356335.1 Alphaproteobacteria bacterium
ACCAGATCCGGCGCACCATGGACGAGCTGATGCAGGAAGCGATCCGGCAACTCGAAAGCAAAGGTTAGAGCATTTTCGAGCGAAGTGGACACCGGTTCGCGTTAAGAAAATGCGACCAAACAAGGACTTAGAGTGTTTCCAGGAAAAGTGGACCCGGTTTTCCGTCCGGAAACACGACAAAACAACACCTTAGGGTCAGGTTTTGATTCCATCAAAACCGGAAAGACCCTAGGGCATATCTTAGGTTGCTTCGCCGAATACCCGCTGGAAGATCATATCCACGTGTTTTGTGTGATAGGCGAGATCGAATAACCCCTCCAATTGGTCCGTCGTCAACTTTGCCCCCACTTCTTTGTCGGATTTGAGGCGGTCCAGAAAATTTCCTTCGCCACGCCACGCCGGCATGGCGTTTCGCTGTACCAGCTCATAGGCCTCCTCGCGGGACACGCCGGCCTGGGTCAGCGCCAACAGAACGCGCTGGGAATGAATAAGGCCGCCCAAACGATCGAGATTGCGCTTCATGGCGTCGGGATAAATCAAAAGTTGGTCGATGATTCCGGCCAACCGGACGAGAGAAAAATCGAGCGTCACCGTAGCGTCGGGAGCGATATTCCGCTCGACGCTTGAATGGGAGATGTCTCTTTCGTGCCACAATGCGACATTCTCCATGGCGGGGATCGCCATGCTTCTGACCAGCCGGGCAAGGCCCGTCAGGTTTTCGGTCAATATCGGGTTGCGTTTGTGGGGCATGGCGGAAGAGCCTTTTTGACCCTCGGAAAAATATTCTTCCGCCTCCATAACCTCCGTACGTTGAAGGTGGCGGATTTCGACGGCAAGGCGTTCGACTGAACTGGCGATCACGGCCAATGTTGCGAAAAACATGGCATGCCGGTCGCGCGGAATGATCTGCGTGGAAATCGGTTCCGGTTCAAGCCCCATAGCCTTGGCCACATGGGCCTCAATGCTCGGATCAATATTGGCAAAGGTCCCTACCGCTCCCGACAAAGCGCAGGTAGCGACTTCACGTCGCGCCGCGATGAGCCTTTCTTTGTTGCGGCTGAACTCGGCGTAGGCTTGCGCCATTTTTAGGCCGAATGTGGTCGGTTCGGCGTGGATTCCATGGCTGCGACCGATGCAGATCGTTTGCTTGTGTTCAAACGCGCGGCGCTTCAAGGCAGCCAACAGGTCATCCATATCTTGAATGAGCAAATCCGTGGATCGCACAAGTTGGATTGCCAAGCAGGTGTCTAATACGTCCGAAGACGTCATGCCTTGATGTATGAACCGGGCTTCCGGCCCCACATGTTCCGCCAGATTGGTCAAGAAAGCGATGACGTCGTGCTTCACCTCGCGCTCGATTTCGTCGATCCGCGCCACATCGAATTTACCGTTTTCCCAGACCTTTCGGGCGGCATCCTTAGGGATAATACCGAGTTCGGCTTGCGCATCGCAGGCGTGTGCCTCGATCTCGAACCAGATTTGGAATTTAGACTGGGGTTCCCAGATAGCGGCCATCTCGGGCCGGGTATAGCGGGGAATCATGGGGCGTGGGGCTCCCTCATTGGACACGACCTGGCTGAATGCTGCCTTATAACAGACTGGGCCGGCAAATGCCCAGCAAATGAGCGGTTCAAAAATGCTTAAGCAGTACTTAAGTTGAAGCTCCAAGATCTGCTAAGATGGTGCGGGCAGTGAAGCTTTGAAAGGTCAATTAAATGCGGCTTTTGTTGGTCGAGGATGATACCCAATTGGGTGACGGGCTGCGCGCCGTGTTACGCCAAGAAGGCTATGCCGTCGACTGGGCTAAAGACGGGGAAGAGGCCGAACTCGCGCTCAAAGTCGAATCCTATGACATCGTGCTGCTCGATTTGGGCCTTCCGATTAAATCGGGTCTGGAGATCTTGGACGGATTGCGTGCCGAAGGAAGCGACGTTCCCGTGCTTGTTCTGACCGCGCGCGACACGACCCTTGATCGGGTTGAAGGTCTCGACAAGGGCGCCGACGATTATATGGTGAAACCGTTCGATATGGACGAATTGTGCGCGCGTATTCGGTCCATCTTACGTCGAGCCCACGGCCGCGCGGTACCGACCTTGACCCATGGCACTCTCGAAGTCGATGTGGCCGGCCGCTGTGTTGTGTTAGACGGGCAGCAAGTGGAGCTGTCAGGTAAAGAATTTGCGGTTCTTCATCAGTTGCTTGAAAATCAAGGACGGGTCCTGTCCAAGAGTCGCCTGGAAGATGGCATCTACGATTGGGACAGCGAACTCGAAAGCAATGCTGTCGAAGTTTATGTGCATCACCTTCGCCGCAAATTGGGCAAGGATCTCATTCGAACCATTAGAGGCGTCGGTTACGTGATCGACAAAGGATAAGCTTTGATCTCCATTCATCGGCATATGTTGTTTATTCTGTTGACCGCTTTTTTTCTCGTTTGGATGGTGGCGGTCGGCTTTACCACGTGGAACACGCGCCACCGCATCGAGCAAGTCCTTGATGCCCAATTGGTGCAGGGCGCTAATTTTCTCTGGTTGCGCGTGAAAGACGCCCGCGATCGAGGCGAAGACGCATTAGCTGAGGTCATTAAAGACACCGAACGAACATTCAGCCGTATTGAATCCTTTACCTTTCAAGTTTGGGATGGACGTTCGCTCATTTTGAAATCAGCCAATGCTCCGAATGAACGTATGTCGAGCCGGCCGGGGACGGGCGAAGGCACCATGAATGGGGGCTCATGGCGCTATTATTATCGGGTTGATGCGTTCGACGGTTTCGACGTCATTATTGGTGTTGAAGACGATTTCAGCGGCGATGTGGTGAAGGCCGTTGCCATTCGCTATACTTGGCCCATGCTGCTCGCCATGCCCTTTGTCGGCCTCGCTATTTTCTACGGCGTTACGCGGGGCCTTGCCCCTTTGCGCGAGCTTGCCACTCAGATTACCGAGCGTTCGCCCTACCAGATGTCGCCAATCGATGCGGCCAAGGTACCGCAGGAAGTCGAAGGCATTGTCATGTCTTTAAACAATCTGCTGGCGCGGCTTGAAGAGGCGATAGAAGGGGAGCGTCGATTTACCGCCAATGCCAGTCATGAATTGAGAACACCATTGGCTGCCATACATGTGCAATGCCAGGTCGCCCTAAGAGCCACAGACTCTGAAGAACGGGACCGGGCATTGCAACAAATCTCTCAAAGCGTCGATCGGGCGACGCGCATGGTCGCTCAACTTCTCACTCTGGCTCGACTGGATCCGGATACGGTCGAGAGTATTCTCAAGCCGATCAATTTGAGGCGGCTTTTGGAAGAGGAAGTAGCCGAAGTGTCGCCTTCCGCACTGGAAAAGAAAATCGATATCGGTTTGGAATGTCCCGACGATGTGACCATATCCGCGGATTCCGAGAGTCTCTTTATTTTGGCGCGCAACCTTCTCGATAACGCCATACGATATACACCCGAAGGAGGCGGCGTTACGACCGTGGTGGAACAAGGGGACGACGAAGTGCGTTTGTCCGTAACGGACACGGGTCCCGGCATTGCCCCGGAGGAGAGAGACAAAGTATTGGATCGATTTTATCGCATCGTCGGGTCTGCCAGCAGCGGGGCGGGGCTTGGTCTGTCCATTGTCAATCGCATCGTGGAAATGCATGGCGCACGATTGGAACTGTCCGACAATGGGCCGCACGGCCTCAAAGTAACCGTCATTTTCCCCCGAGAGCATAGCACCGTTTCCACTTAAGCCGGGATTAAGGCTGCCTGCCAACTATCAAGCCCTGGCAACAAACAAAAAGAGCTGGCCCCGGGACGATGGCCATTCTTCGGATAAGGGCAAAGGGTGTGGGTATTGGAACGGATATGACCGAGACTTCACAAGGCCACTTTCTTACGCGATTTCGACTGCTGCAAATTATTGTGCTTTGCGCTTTTGGCAGTGTTCTCGGGACCGTGACCGGCTCGGCCGGCACCAATGAGGATTTGAATGAGCTGTTAGACCAGGTTCAGTTCTCTCTGGTGGACGCGGTCAATATGGTGCAGTCCAGTTTCGACGGGTACGTCATTGGTGTCGAGCTGGAAGAAGAAGATGGCATGTTCTACTACGAGGTGGAACTTGTGAGTGAGGTAGGCAGGGCACGGGTTTATGTTAATCCGGCAAACGGCATCGTGATCGGGATCGATCAAGAGGAAGGTATCGCGATTAGGTTTCAACGCCGCTGGCAAAGACGTCTGGCCGCGGCACAGGCATCGAAATTAACGATCGTCGAAGCCATCAGAGTCGCTCAAGAAAAAGCGGATGGTCATGTGGTGGAAGTCGATCTAAAAACGCGATCTGAACCTACCGTTTACGAAATTAAGCTGCTCAATGGAGACCAAGAATCCGAGGTCAGCGTGGCGACGAATGACGGATCGATCACGGATTTCGATGTGGACGATTAGAATGTTTCCAGGAAAACCGGTACCCACCCCGGCCTTCGCCGGGGCATGCTTTTCCTGAATGCGCTCTCCGTCTTTGTTTTGTCGTGCATTCGGACGGAAAACCGGTCCCCACTTTTCCTGAATGCGCTCTATAGCGGCCCATTCAGGCCGCCGGCGCGCGCTCGGCGAGCGGAAACTTGGAGGGGGGATGCAATTCGCCAACGATAAGCGCCCCGGCTCGCTCTATCGAACGAGACACGGAGCACTTAGCTGAAGGCAAAAATCTACGTTTTAGCCCAGCTTGGTGGCGATTGTGTTAAATGTCGTCGATAAGTTGGTTCCAACAGCCGTAGCAGCGCCGATAATCACGACGGAAATGAGCGCGGCAATCAGACCGTATTCAATCGCCGTGGCTCCAGTTTCGTCGTCCAAAAAACGTAAGACAAGCTTGCTCATAAAATTACTCCTACTCTTTTCAACACTTAAGGAATGCCGGATCGGCACACCAGGTCTGCATGACAAGATACCGACGAGAAAAAACATACGGCAAAGTAATTAGCGATGGGTTAAAGGTTTAAGTAAAATTTTACCGACTCGGGAAATGATTTGTTTACAAATTCCGCACCGTCCAAATTTGCGCGCGGGCCATTACAAGAGTCCTAAGGCCTTGAAACTGGAATGTTTTCCCTGACCGATAATGAGGTGGTCGTGGACGGATATCTTGAGCGAGCGGGCCGCTTCAACCACTTCCTTGGTCATTTCGATATCGGCCGATGATGGCGTTGGGTCACCCGTGGGGTGATTGTGCACCAGAATGATCGAGGATGCGCCAAGCTCCAAAGCCCGCTTGACGACTTCTCTTGGATAGACCGGCGTGTGATCCACCGTGCCTTCTTGTTGTATTTCATCGGCGATCAGATAATTCTTGCGGTCTAGGTAAAGAATGCGGAATTGCTCTGTCCGTGAAAAAGCCATGCTGGCTTGACAATAATCCAGTAGGGCCGACCATGACGATATGGCAGGGCGATCCAGTACTTTTCCGTGCAAGAGATTGACCGCCGCTGCTTGAACGATCTTCATTTCCGTAACGATGCTGTCGCCAATGCCCTTGACCTCTTTCAGCCGTTGCGGCTCGGCGCTGATAACGCTCGCCAGACTGCCGAACTTTTTTATCAGCACTTTGGCAATGGATTTGACGTCGCGGCGCGGCACGGCTCGGAAAAGTATGAGTTCCAAAAGCTCATAGTCATGTACCGCATCGATGCCGCCCTTGCGAAAGCGAGCTCTCAAGCGTTCACGATGGCCGACTTGATGAGACTTGCCGTCCACGGATTGTGACCCGTTCTAGATTTGACTATAGGGTGGCTTATGCAAACCAGCCGGTGAAATCGTGAACACTTCAACGCCGTCCGCCGTGACGCCGACGGCGTGTTCGAACTGCGCGGATAGTGTTCGATCTTTTGTTACAGCCGTCCAACCGTCGTTGAGGATTTTAACGGATGACTTGCCCAAGTTGATCATCGGTTCGATCGTGAAGAACATGCCTTCGCGAAGTTCATAGCCATCGCCGTGCCGGCCATAATGAACGATATTCGGTGCATCATGAAAAACACGCCCAAGCCCGTGCCCGCAAAAATCTGTCACCACCGAGCATCCACGGGCTTCCGCATAGGTTTGGATTTCGGCGCCGATATCGCCGGTGGTGGCCCCGGGCCGAACCGCTGCAATGCCACGTATCATGGATTCATGAGTAATGTCGATCAATCGTTCCGCGCGACGTTTGACATTGCCGACCGGGAACATTCGGCTGGTATCGCCGTGCCAACCTTCGTGGATAAGAGTGACGTCGATATTGACGATGTCACCTTCCTTGAGCGTTCTATTGCTGGGAATACCGTGACACACAACATGGTTGATTGAGGTGCAAATGGATTTGGTGTAGCCGCGGTAATTGATGCAAGCCGGAAGCGATCGATGATCGAGCGTGAATTCATAGTTTAATTTGTCGAGGTAATTGGTGGTAACGCCGGGCACCACATGGGGTACCAGCATATCCAGGCATTCTGCAGCAAGCCTTCCGGCCACGCGCATGCCTTCGAAATCCTCGGCTGTATGAATCTTGATGTGCCCGGTATTACGAGACGGACTTTCTGCGGCGATTACATAGCTCATGTGTCAATCTAGACTATTACAGCGCATTCAGGAAAGCCGGTGGCCACTTCGCTCGAAAATGCTGTGGTCCCTCGATCTTGAGGTTAGCTTGTTTCATTGAGCCTAAGAAATGGTTTTATTCGTCAACCATTTCCAGGGGATGAGACAGTATTATTTCCTCTGTCGTAAGGCGGCAAGCATAGCATAAGGCCTCGACCCCCTGGGCCCGCGCCGCCTCGAAGCCGCTTTTGTAGGCAGGGTCGATATCGCCCGCAAGCGCAAAGTGGTGGCAATCCTGGCGCTGGACGACAAAAAGCATGACCGCACGGCCGCCCTTTTTTACCACCCTACTTAATTCTTGGAGATGTTTGAGCCCCCGTGCGGTCACCGCGTCGGGAAACTCAGCAAGCCCGGATTTTCGGCATAAATTGACGTTCTTAACCTCCACATAGCAACACGCGCCGGGTTGCCGTTGTAGCAGCAGATCGATCCGGCTCGACTGGCCATAGGGCACTTCGCGGCTGATGCGGGTATAATCGGCCAATTCACCAATCAGGCCGGCGGCTACCGCTTCTGCGGCAATCCGATTGGGATAGGCGGTATTAATGCCGACCAGGCCGCCCTCAATCTCCACCAGCTCCCAGGAATAGGCCAATTTGCGGCGGGGATTGTCGTGCTTCGACAGCCACACGGTCAGTCCCGGCGTGTTCATCCCCATCATGGATCCGGTATTGGCGCAATGGGCGGTGACCCTATCGCCGTTATCCAGTTCTACATCGGCAAGAAAGCGTTTATACCGTCGAACCAAGCGGCCGCGAATGAGGGGCACGGGCAATTTCATAAGGCACACATTATGGTGCCGGCTGGCATGTCTCAAGTTTTGGCTTTTGACCCGATTTGCTTGCGGCCTTGTTGGGCAGAAGCGGCGGCGGTGTTATAAAGACCGACTTGATCGGTGCCACGCCAACGTATGAGTTAACGCCCTGTGGAAAACAGTAAGGTCGTCAAGGCCGCTATTTTGATCATCGGCGACGAGATCCTGTCGGGCCGTACCGAAGACGCAAACTTGTCTTATATGGCTCAATGGCTCGGCCAATTAGGTATTCAAGTGGCTGAAGTCCGGATCGTCGCCGACCATGAAGACAGTATTGTCGACGCGATCAACGCGCTTCGGCACGCTTACGATTATGTTCTCACAACCGGCGGCATCGGCCCGACCCATGATGACATCACGTCCGACGCCGTGGCCAAGGCGTTCAACGTGCCGATCGATTACCACCCGAAAGCGCTGGAGATATTGCAAGCGCATTACGAAGAGGGCGAGTTTAACGCGGCGCGCAAACGCATGGCGCGCATTCCCCAAGGGGGCGTTCTGATCGATAATCCGATCAGCGTGGCGCCCGGATTTGAGATCGAAAACGTGTTCGTGATGGCCGGCATTCCCATGATCAATCGAGCCATGCTCGAAAGTATCCGCCATCGATTGGTTGGCGGGGCACCGGTAAGAAGCCGCGTGGTGGCGGCCCATCTTGCGGAGGGTGCGGTCGCCGAAAGACTGGGCAACATTCAATTGCGCTATGGGCGGGTGTCGATCGGCTCTTATCCCTATTACCGAAGCAGTCATTTCGGCACCACTTTCGTCTTGCGCTCCGCGGAACAGGATGATTTGGCCGCGGCCTTCGACGACGTGGTGGCCATGATCGGCGATTTGGGCGGGGATCCCATTTTCGACGAGCTCAAGGTCAAGCCGGTCAAGTGATGCGCCGCGCCTGCGCTCTAGAGCATTTTCGAGCGAAGTGGGCACCGGTTCGCGTTAAGAAAATGCGACCAAACAACACCTTAGGG
>SMXP01000171.1 GCA_004356335.1 Alphaproteobacteria bacterium
CCGGATTTTGCAGCAGCCGGGCGACGGCATTATGGTCGGCGACCTTAGTCTTGACGTGGTCGATTATGATGAGGCCGGTGCCGTGATTCTCCAAGGTCGCGCCAAGCCGGGCGCGATGATTCGGGTTTATGTGGACAATCAATTAGTCGGCGAGACTTTCGCTAATGCAGAAGGCGGTTGGTCGATGATACCCGATCAATCGATTGTGCCTGGCGTTTACACCTTACGCATCGATCAATTGGATTCCCGAGGTAAGGTGCTGGCCCGAGTGGAGGCTCCTTTTGAGCGGGCCGAACCGGAATCAACCAAGCTAGTGGAGGGCCGAGTCATCGTTCAGCCCGGCAATAGTTTATGGCGCATTTCACGCCGGCTCTATGGCCGAGGAATTCTTTACACGGTGATCTATCAGGCCAACAAAGATAATATTCGGGATCCCGATCTGATATATCCGGGGCAAGTATTCGATACACCAGCCATACCTGAAGCGACGATTCAATAAGGAACTTCCGATGATGCTTATCTCGGGAATTGCCTCGCGGTTCAGGGATTCCGAGCGGGCAAATTCTTAACTAGCAAGTGAACTGAGTTCGTCACCCCCTGGCTATCTACCGTCGGACCGTTTATTGAAAAAGGGGCACCGACAAGAGGATAAAGTTCGGCCAAAAGAGATGGCCAGGCCGTGGAGGTAAATATGGATCCCTTATCAGTGGTTATTCCCCGGATCCACAGCGAAGGATTTCGTTTCATCGTTATATTCGGCGTGGTTACCCTGGTTCTTTTCTTTATTTGGGAACCCTTAGGCTGGCTGGGATTGGTCGCGACCGTATGGTGCCTATATTTCTTTCGTGATCCCGAGCGTTTTACGCCGATCGGTAACGGACTTGTCATTGCTCCGGCGGATGGCGTTGTATGCACAATTGGACTAGCCACCCCACCGCCCGAATTGGATTTTCCGGACGGTGAAATGATGCGGATCGGCATATTCATGAATGTTTTCAATTGCCATGTGAATCGCATGCCGATAGACGGCAAAGTCATCAAAAGTGTCTACCATCCGGGTAAATTTCTCAATGCGTCGTTCGATAAGGCGAGTGAAGAGAATGAACGGCAAGCCTTGGCTGTGGAGAGCCATGGCGGTCAACGGATCGGTGTGGTGCAAATTGCCGGTCTGGTGGCCAGGCGGATCGTTTGCCAGTGCCAGGAGGGCGATAAGGTGAATGCCGGCGAAAGATTTGGTATTATCCGTTTCGGCAGTCGTGTGGATGTTTATGTGGAGCCTACGGCGACTTTATTGGTTTCGCAAGGACAGACCATGACCGCAGGCGAGACCGTATTGGCCGATCTCACGTCCGATCAACCGCCGCGTCAGGCTCGAATGACATGAAGAGAACGCAAACAGATCGCCGTGGTAAGCTACGAATACGGCGGCCGCTGCCTAAAATTCGTCCGTTGCCGGTGCGAAGCCTTGCTCCGAATATGCTGACTATCCTTGCTCTTTGCGCTGGATTGACGGCCATCAATTTTGCTCTCGGTGGGGACTTTCGAAGTGCCGTCATCGCCTTGACGGTAGCGGGTGTTCTTGATGGTTTGGATGGCCGTGTCGCCCGTTTGCTTGATGGTGCCACTCGGTTCGGCGCGGAGCTGGATTCACTCAGCGATTTTGCAAATTTCGGCGTCGCGCCCGTCATTGTGCTTTATCTTTGGTCGTTGAGCGACCTCGGCGGTTTCGGCTGGATTATTGTGCTGGCGTTTTGTATTTGCTGTGCCCTTCGCCTGGCCCGATTTAATGTAGCAATCGAAGATCCGGATCGCCCCGTCTGGCGCCAAAATTATTGTGCTGGTGTGCCGGCGCCGGCTGCGGCTGGGCTTTGTATCGCACCTTTCTTTTTGAGCTTCTTAGGGCTGGAGGGAATCCATGATTGGCCGTTCTTCTTGGCCCTATATACGCTTTTCATTTCGTTTCTGATGATCAGCCAGATACCGACTTTTTCCGGCAAGGGCTTGAAAGTTAAGCGCGAGCAGGTTTTGCCGGTATTGTTACTGGTCGCTCTATTTGCGTCTCTGTTGCTGATTTATCCATGGCAAACACTTGCAACATGTGCCGTGGTTTATTGGGGCTCCATTCCCGTTGCCGTGCGGTGGTATAACAAAGAACGAGCGCGCAACCTCCCTGTCGAGGCGGAAGTAACACCCGATGATATGATGGATCGGGTTGATTAGAGCGCATTCAGGAAAAGTGGCTACCGGTTTTCCGTCCGAATGCGCGACAAAACAAAGACTTAGACTACGTTAGGGATTCTATCTTTCCTGAATGGGCACTAAGTCGCTCATTCGGCAGGTTGGGTCGCTTTTGATGGGCCCGAAGAAACCGTCTTGCTGCCGTCTTTACCGGCATATTCCGCCCAAATTATCTTGAGATGCTGAGGCAGGATCAGCAAACTGGGCGTTAGCACAAGGGTAATTAACGTCGAAAAAGCCAGACCGAAGATCACAGCCGTAGCCAAAGGCACCCACATCAAAGATCCCGGATCGCCGGTGGAAATTTGCCGGGTGAAAAAGTTGAGATTGACCTGCAAAGCCATCGGCAACAGGCCACAAATAGTCGTAATGGTCGTCAACAAGACCGGACGTAGTCGTTGCGCTACGGTACGAAGAACGGCATCGTAAATTTCATGGCCACTTCGTTGAAGTCTTTGGTACGTGTCAATCAAGACAATGTTGTTGTTGACCACTATCCCGGCCAAGGCCACCAGACCGGTTCCCGTCATCAAGATGCTGAAGTTCTGTCCCGTTATCATGACCGCGAGCAAGACGCCAACCGACGATAAGACGACCGCCGATAAGGTGAGCAATACGTGATAAAAATTGTTGAATTGAGTCAATAAAATGATCGCCATGATGCATAAAGCGGCAAGCATGGCCCAGCCCAGAAACGCGGCCGCGGCGGCACCTTCTTCATCGGCACCGCGGAATCGATAGTGTACGCGTGGATCTATATTGGCTTGCTGCAGCCATTCTTCAAGTTCCGCCACCTTGTCGCTTGTCAGAACACCTTCAGCGGTGTTGGCCCGAATAGTGATGACCCGGCGTCCATCCAACCGTTCCAGTTTGTTGACCTGCGCCTGCGGCGTGCGCGTCACGAAATTGCTGATGGGCACGAGACCCTGGTTCGTTTGAATCTTGAGAAAGTCGAGTTGGTTGATATTGCGATCCGCATAGGGGTAGCGGACCCGGATCTCCACCTCGTCTTCCGCATCGTCAGGTCGATACTCGCTCAGCAAGATTCCATTCGTGACCAATTGAACCATCGTCCCCACTTGGGCAACGTCCGCACCGAACCTGCCCGCTTGTTCGCGGTCGATCGTCAGTTTCCATTCAATGCCGGGAAGCGATCTGCTGTCTTCAATTTCAATAAGACCTTCCATGCCATCGACAAACTGCCGGACCCGGGCGGCTTCAAGCAACACCAGGTCGCCGAAATCCGATGATAATTCCAGCTGCACGTCTTTGCCGACCGGCGGGCCCATCTGTTCGAGCTTGAGTTCAATCCGCAGACCGGGGAATGTAGAGACGGCCTGCCGAATATCGCGCACGATTGATTGGGCGTCGCGGCGTTCCTGCCAATCATAGAATTCGATTTGAATCTGTCCGATCGTATCGTCAGGCGGAGGGCTTCTGGGGCCGGCGATCGTTTCCGACGTGGTGCCGGTAAATGTATAAAGACTTCGAATTCCTTCAATGTCCAACAACGAGTTCTCGACCTCTACAACAAGATCCAAAGCTTCTTTTTTCGAAAGATTGCCCCGCGCGCCCACATAGACGGCAATATATACCGGATCTCCATCCGGCATAAACTGGAGCCCGGGCCCGGCCACCCAATAAGTGCCGCCAATGCTTACGACCAATAGGACCGAAAGTCCCAGCACCATCAAGGGGCGTTGCAGCGCATGTTCGATCAGCTTGATATACTTGCCGGTCCAGCCGGAAAGGTCGGCCAATTTCCCGGATTGACCCGCGGCTAATGATGTTAGCGTGTCGGATTTTTCTTTATGGGGCTGTCCGATATGGGCCCCTATCACGGGTAGAAAGAACAGAGCTACAATCAAGGATGCGCTCAGCACAAAGATTAACGTGATCGGCATCAAAGCCATAAATTTTCCGGTCACACCCGGCCATGCCAACATGGGTGTGAAGGCGGCAAGAGTCGTCAAGGTTGACGTTACAATTGGCCAGAACATTCGTTTTGCGGCAAGGCCATAGGCCTGTTCTCTGGGATGCCCTTCGGACATCTTTCGATCGGCGTACTCGACAACGATAATGGCGCCATCGACCAACATGCCGACCGCCAATACCATGCTGAACATGACCATCATGTTGAGTGTGAAACCGAGAGCGTAAAGATTTGCGAAAGCCATCAGGAAAGAAATCGGTATGGCCATTCCGACCATCAATCCCGGGCGCAATCCCAATGCGGCGACAACGACGATCATAACAAAGAAGATAGCCGTCAGCACCGACGCCTGCAACCGGCCTAGCATGTTCACGATGTGCTCGGACATATCGAGCGCATAATTTACGTGAATACCTTCGGGCCAATAGCGGCTCTCCTCGTCAACGATCTCACGCACCGCCGCACTGGTTTCGATAACGTTTGCGCCGAGCCGCTTGATGATTTGAATGACGATGGCCGGTCTGCCGTTGAACCGGGCATATCCTTCAGGGTCCTTGAATGTTCGTCTTACATCGGCAAGATCGGATAAGGTTACGACGCTGTCGCCGGATACTTTGATCGGTATGTCGTAGACGTCCGATGCGGTTTCGACGAGCCCGGGAACCTTCACCGCGAAGCGCCCTCGACCCGTATCTAACGTCCCTGCCGCGATCAATTTGTTGTTCATGGTCACAGCGGTCACCAGCTCTTGATAGGTGACGTTGTAAGCCTCCAATTTCGTCGGATCGATAATGATTTCGAGCAGCTCTTCTCGATGCCCGGTAAGCTTGGCCTCCAAAACGTTGGGCAGAGCTTCAATCTTGTCTTGCAGTTTGCGCGCGTTTTCGTAGAGCTTTCGTTCAGGCACATTGCCCGACAACGAAACCGCTAGAATGGGAAACAGGGCCGTATTCATTTCACTGACGAGCGGTTCCTTTGTGTCTTCGGGCAGGTCCGGTCGGGCAATGTCGACCTGTTCGCGTACGTCGATGAGGGCCTGGTTCTGGTCGAAGTCCACGTCAAATTCGAGGGCAAGATAAGCAAGTCCTTCGCGCGCTCCGGCGTTGAGTCGCTTAATGCCTTCAATGGATTGGACCCGCTTTTCTATAGGCTTAATCAAAAGCCGTTCCGCGTCCTCCGGCGAAATGCCCGGATGGGAAATGGTGACCAGCACCATAGGAATGGGAATATCGGGATCGACCTCTTTGGGTATCGCTAGGTAGCTCAGCAAGCCGGCAAAGACCGCGACCATCATAAAGGTCATAACCGTGCGGGATCGTGCCATGACCGCATCAATCAGTGAGGTCATGATTGGGTCTCCGCATCTTCATATTGCACGGTGACTTTTTGTCCGCGGGACACGTATTCCTGACCTACGGTGATGATAGTGAGTCGGTTCGGTAGGCCGGAAAGCCATACACCGTCTGTCTGGTCGTCGATAATATTTACCGGAAGGAAATAAACGATTTTATTTTCGTCCACGGCGCGCACGCCGATCTGACCTTGATCGTTTAACACCAAAACAGCGGGGGAAACTTTATGTGCTCTAACCGGTTCAAGAGGAATTTTGATTTTAGCGGTTACACCGACTCTCAAGGTCCGGTCCGAGTTGGGCACTTCGAGTTCGACGCGAAACGTTCTGGTCGTTTCGTTCGCGCGTTTGCTGATAAATCGCACCTTACCTTCAATGACCTCGCCGGTGACCAATTCGGCACTCCCTTGCGCACCTATATTGAGCCGGTTGACATCGGCTTCCGACACGTGGCCGACCACAAGGAACGGCTGTTCGTCGAACAAGGTGGCGCAAGAATCTCCGACCCGCATATAGTCGCCCACTTCGACCTCCCGATCCTCCAAGATACCGTCAAACGGCGCTCGGATTTTCGTTCGCTCGATGTCGAGCTCAATTTGTTTAAGCGCGGTGAGGGCGGCATCATAGGCGGCAAGCGCGCCGGCTTCCTCCGTTTCCGAGCGATGCCCCTTTTGACGTAATTGACGGGCCGCTTCGTGTTCCAGCAAGCGTTGATGCACCGTCGATTCGGCTTCCGTCTTTTGTGCATCGCGCGCATTGATAGACAATTCGCAGATCACATCGGCCACGGATACGCGGCTTCCCTCATCTGCCGGGACAGCGATAACGGTTCCCGATGTCTCAGCCTTTATTGTCACCGTCCGCGACGCCTCGGTTCGCCCACGAATGATGATTTTGTTGACGTAGGATTGCGCGAAACTTATCGTGGCCCGAATGGCTACTGTTCTTTCCTGTTCGATTTCCAAAGTTGCGCCGCGACTCTTGGCGTCATCGTCAAACAGCTCTCCGGACAAGATCCAAAGTGCAACAATGGCGGCGATGCCGATGGCCCAGGCAAAGGAAGTGTTCATCTCCAGGCGCTTTATCGGAAAAATTCCCAAGAGTTGACGCAATTTCGGCAGGATCGTGTTCATGTCCCGACAGTTCTCCTATTGGGCATTTTGGAGTTGGCCCACGGAATCCTCCTGCTCGAGCATGGTTCGATTGTTTTCCAGATACTCGATGGCAGCGTGGTAAAGCGCTTGCCCGAAACCGCTGACGAACCGGGCGCCATCGGTCTTGGCGTGCGCCTGCCGATCCTCGATCACGCGCGCTTTGTCCTTAATGAGCGCAAGTTGCCGGTCGATTAGCCGGGCCATGTGACCCGGCGGCAAAAGTTCGGCAAAGAGGCTGAAAAACAAGAATTCTGAACGGAATTTATCCTCGGCAGGTTGTCCCAGCAGCGCTTCCTTGAAACGGGTGCGTCCCCTATCAGTCAGCGTGTAGACCTTCTTGTCCGGTCGTCCCTTTTGCCGTTCGTCTCGAAAAGACAACAATCCTTCCTCCGTAAGGCGCGTTAGGGCGGGATAGATGGAGCCGTAACTGGCCTCCAAAAAATGTCCGAAAGGACCCTCCTCGAACATTTTCTTGATTTCATAGCCCGTGCTGTCGCCCCGGTGGAGCACGCCCAGGCAAAGTGTTCGAACATCCAACATGTCTTTTGCCATCTTTTGATCTTGGCCGCGAAAACCGGCGACCCGGGTTTAAGTAACCTTACCCGTCCAAGCCCATATATTAGACTGATTATATTTTCCTGATATATATATCTTAGATATATGACAATTTGCGCGCCTGGTGTCAAGGTGTTGCCATCAAAAACGCCCAGACGACAAGCGCCGTGAGGGCCTAGAGCCCATTCACAGAAAGTGTGCGGGGTTTTTGGGTCTTACGGGTGTCGGCGCGCGGATGTTACAGATCGTGCGGGCGGGGTTCGGCGTGACCGTCTCGGGTCTCGCGGCGGAAGGCCCGAGAATAGGCCTCGCTAATGGCCACACGGTACTTCATGGGCACATGGGGATAGGCTTTTTGTAGGGTATTCAGAGCCGCGGCACTTGTCGCCGGCTTTGCCTGATCGAGCAGGGTGCGCATCTCGGCAAACGGGATCGTCGACATCGAGGATGTGGCGGGGTGACGGCCGCTCGTTTCTTGTTTGTCAATCAAAGCCATCGGCTTGTCTTCAAGAGGGGATACAGCGCCGATCACAATGAACGGGATAAGTAAAATAACTGCTAATTGTGCGCTCTAAGAAGCTGACTTTACCCGCCTCGTTAACCTGTTAAACTTTACGGGCAACGCCCCATCATTGATGCCCCCGATGTTAGGGGGGCCTGAGAGAATTCGTGTGACAGAAAATAAATCCGATTTCTGTGAGGGGCGTGACGGTTCATTACGCTCTGAAGGAAATGGCGAGGGCTCAGCCTCCGGTTTTCGCTCTGACCTGCACAAAGAATCACAGCGCGGGCGTTGGCGGCACACTTATGCGGCTATAGATCTTGGCACCAACAATTGCCGATTGCTGGTGGCGAAACCCAAAAGAGATGGATTTCGTGTCATTGATGCCTTCTCCAGAACCGTTCGACTGGGCGAGGGGCTCGACGAAACCGGTTATTTGTCCGAAGGGGCCATGGAACGCGCCCTTGCAGCGTTACACATTTGTGCCGCTAAAATACGCAAGCGGGGTGTTACGCGCACGCGGGCGATTGCCACCGAGGCTTGCCGTATGGCGGGCAATGGTCTGCAGTTTGTCGACCAAGTGGCAAAGAAAACGGGACTGCAACTCGATATTATTCCTGCGGATGAAGAGGCTCGATTGGCCGTTGCCGGATGCTCGTCGCTTTTGGATGACACATATGACGCTGCCGTCATTTTTGATATCGGTGGGGGGAGTACCGAAATCGTCTGGTTGGATCTTCGGCAAATGAATCGGGATTCGAAATTGGACAACAACAATAAAGGCATTATTGCATGGATATCGTTGCCGTTCGGTGTTGTCAATTTAGCCGAGCGGTTCGGCGTTCATGATATTTCACCGCACACGTTCGAGGCCATGGTGAGTGAAGTGAGGGAACTTCTTGAAGGGTTTGAAGAAGCCGAAGGACTTCGATCCGCGTTCCAATCGGGACGCGCGCACTTATTGGGCACTTCCGGAACCGTGACCACCTTGGCCGGTATTTATTTGGGACTAGCCAAATATGACCGACCTCAGGTCGATGGCACTTGGGCCAGCATGGCGGAGGTGCGCGCCATAGCCAGACGACTGGCCAAGATGAGTCACGAGCAGCGGGTACAGGAACCCTGTATCGGGAAGGAACGGGCGGATTTCGTGGTTGCCGGCTGCGCCATTCTCGAAGCGATCTGCCAGATGTGGCCCTGCGAACGTCTGCGGATCGCGGACCGGGGTCTACGAGAAGGCATGCTCCTTACACTGATGGAAAAAGCAGACCGGGAAAGGCCCCGGCGATTTCGCAATGGTCGTCGAAAGCGGCAGGCTAAGTCCATGGCCGCATCGCCCGCCGCCGACTCTCGAACATAGTTTAATCCGATGACTGAAAGGGAAAAGCGAAGCCGCGGTGAAAAATGGAAGAACAAGCGTGCTCAATCACCCGGTCGTGGAACGCTGAAACAACGGGTTAAAACCGCCCGCAGACGGTCGGCATCATCTACCAATTGGCTTGGGCGACAACTCAATGATCCATATGTCGCCGCGGCCAAGAATGCAGGATATCGGTCGCGCGCCGCGTTTAAATTAATTCAAATTGACGATCGCTTCGGTTTCCTTAAGAGGGGAGGCTTTGTCGTCGATCTGGGTGCCGCCCCGGGGGGGTGGACCCAAGTATCCGTCGAGCGGACCAGCCGTGTGTACAAGACTGACATACCAAATGTGTTGGCCATCGACCGGGACGATATGGATCCGGTGACCGGCGCCCGCATCGTGAAAATGGATGTTCTCGCACCAGACGCGCCCACTCTTATAAAACAATACTTATCCGGTGATGTGAGGGTTGTGTTGTCCGACATGGCAGCACCGGCGACCGGCCATAGGCAAACCGACCATGCGCGCGTTATCGCGTTATGTGAAACGGGTTTGGCCTTGGCCATGGATATTTTAGCGCCGGGGGGGACCTTTGTGGCAAAAGTTTTGCGCGGGGGTACGGAACATGAGCTGCTGGCCGAGATGAAACGGCACTTCGGGGCAGTGCGCCATTTCAAGCCACAGGCCAGCCGGTCCGACTCGGCGGAAATCTATGTTGTGGCCACCGCGTTCAAGGGTTGCTAGAGCGCATTCAGGAAAAGTGGACACCGGTTTTCCGTCCGAATGCGCGACAAAACAAAGACTTACAGCACGTTAGGGATTCCATCTTTTGTCAACGTGCTCTAGCACGCCTTA
>SMXP01000172.1 GCA_004356335.1 Alphaproteobacteria bacterium
ATTTTGCCTGCGGTAAATCGAACGATGTAATTGTGTTTGCCCAAAACCACATGGGGACCGTTTTGTTCGGTCCCACCAGTCGGTACAATAGCAATTGTCTTTCCCTGCGCCACCAGGTCGCGCACCTCGACCCAGGTCAGTTCTTCGAGATGAACCTTGTCGCTGAGTGGCGCCGAAATCGGTCGCCCTATTTGGTAGCCAAGACCCAAGATCAAACTGATTAAAATTGCGAAAAGAAACTTGGCAAGACGAGTCATGATTCTTGCCCCAATCCCCAGCCCTGAATTCGGTGATAGGCCTTTACAAAGGGCAATGTATAGATCTGCCAAACACCATGATATTCGCTGGCTTCGTCACCGGCCAACCCAAACTCGATCTCTTGATAGCGCTCGGGCACGCAAAGCGATCCGGCGGACCAATCCCAAAAGGCGAAAATGAATCCGAAGTTACGATCGTAATATTTCGGTTCTGTGCCATGGTGAATCTGATGATGAGCGGGGCTTATGAATAATTTTCCCCAAATGCCCCGATAAGGCAGCCATATATGTGTATGCCGAAGATTGTAGCCCAAGAAATAGAAGAAAAAGAGAATGATGTTTAGACCGTCGACACCAATCTGGCCGGGTGTTTCGGCATATATAAATGAAAACACGCCGAATACGGCCCCTGCCATCAGTCCGCCAACCGATCCCGTAAATAGATCGTCGACCGGGTGCACACGATAAACCGTGATGGGCGTTAAAACTTCGGCCGAATGATGAACCTTATGAAACTCCCATAGAAGCGGTACCCGGTGCTGCAATAAATGGGTTGAGAATATGGCTAAGTCCATGGCCAGAATGGCCGCGATGGTCATCAATATCGTCGCCAACCAACCGGATTGAATCAAGAGACCCTCCGGTTGATCGAAGACGGTTACCAACGTGCTCTCGATCGCTTGAGAGGAAAACTCGCTGCCCAAGATGACAGGCGCAATGAAGAAAAAATACGCAATTCGATTGATTATAAAGAATTTGTAATCGGTTATTGCGGACGCATGCTTATATATTCTCTTGGGAAAGCAGAACTCAAAAATACTCTTTGGGTTATCTGCAACACGCGTTTTATAATTGAGATAATAGACAATGAGGGCGATGAGCAGGGCGCTTGCAAGATAGAGCCAGTAGATTCGCTGATCCGGCTGCGCCCCATATAAAAACGGCGATAAGACGCCCGAAAGTATGTCTTGCCACGTCATGCCATCACCTAGAGCGCCGTGCGCAAAAGTGTGTGCGGTTTTGCGCGTAAACGGCGCGACCAAACAATAACTTAGAGCGCATTCAGGAAAAGCATGCCCCGGCAAAGGCCGGGGTGGACTCGGTTTTCCTGGAAACACTCTAGGTCGGCGGGCTTAATATTTGACTTAGAATTAATATTAATCAGACGTTAATGCGGTCGCTCAATACGCAACCTTTCCGTCAAACCCTATCGTCATCCGGTCTTTCCGTGTCTTTTTGATCATTGATTTTGAATAAATTGGCGCGTCGTATTTAGAGCACGTTCACAAAAGATAGAATCGCTAACGTGCTCTAAGTCCTTGTTTGGTCGCGCATTCGGACGGAAAACCGGTACCCACTTTTCCTGAATGCGCTCTAGGTGATGTACAAAGCCAGCGTTTCGGCAACCAGTGCCGGCTTTTGTTCGCCCTTGATTTCAACGGTGACTTCCGATGCGATCAGATACTGGCCCGGGCTGCGCTCAGTCACGTTGAGAATTTTAACTTTCGTTCTTATCTCGCTATTGACTTTTACAGGCTGCAAAAACCGTAATTTGTTGAGACCATAATTGATCACCATGATCATGTTTTCTAACTTTAGGGACGTCTCTTTCATAAGGTGAACCGTCAGCGACAATGTCAAATAGCCATGGGCAATGGTCGAACCAAAGGGCGTTTCCGTTTCGGCGCGCTCCGGGTCGACGTGAATGAATTGGTGATCCAACGTGGCATCAGCGAATTGATTGATACGATCCTGATCAATTTTCAACCAATCCGAAACGCCAAGTTCCTTCCCGACATAGTCGGCTAACTGATCTTTTGAAACCACATTTGCCATGGCATATGCATCCTTATGGGTTGACTATTGCGTTAGGCTCCACGGCCGTAATGTTAGAGCATTTTCGAGCGAAGTGGACACCGGTTCGCGTTAAGAAAATGCGACCAAACAAGAACTTAGAGCGTTTCCACGATTCCGTTAAGTTCGGAAACGCTCTAGCTGTTTTTGTACTTTGCCAATTCAGCGCGCGCCACTTGACGGCGATGAACCGCGTCCGGTCCATCAGCCAAACGCAGCGTCCGAACCTGCCGGTACATGTCCGCCAATGGAAAATCCTGAGACAGGCCTGCACCGCCATGCATCTGTATCGCTTCATCGATGACACGGATGGCAACGTTCGGCGCTACGACTTTAATTTGGGATATGTAGGTTTGCGCCTGGCGCACACCGGCCGTGTCCATCATATGGGCCGCCTTGAGGCACAACAGCCGTGCCATTTCGATATCCATGCGGCTATTGGCGATGATGTCATAATTCGCGCCCAACCGCGCCAGCGGCTGGCCGAACGCCGTCCGCGATAGGGATCGCTGGCACATCAATTCCAAAGCCCGTTCCGCCTGACCAAGAGCGCGCATAGCATGATGAATACGTCCCGGCCCAAGACGCCCTTGGGCAATCTCAAAACCGCGACCCCGGCCCAGAATCATATTCTCCTGCGGCACCCGAACATCGGTGAATCGAATGTGCATATGGCCATGGGGCGCACTGTCGTGACCAAACACATGCATGGCGCGCAACACCTCGACACCGGGCGTATCCATGGGCACCAAGATTTGTGAATGTTGTTGGTGCCTCGGTCCATCAGGATCGGTTTTGACCATGACGATCATGATCTTGCAGCGCGGGTCACCGGCACCGGAAATATAGTGCTTTTCCCCATTCAGCACCCATCGATCGCCGTCAAGAATAGCCGGCATGGCAATATTGGTCGCATCGGAGGAGGCCACGTCCGGCTCCGTCATGGCATAGGCCGAGCGAATTTGACCGGCCAGCAAGGGTTCGAGCCATTGGCTTTTTTGCTCGTCCGATCCGTAGCGAACCAGGACCTCCATATTGCCGGTGTCGGGCGCGCTACAGTTGAACGCTTCAGCCGCCAGGACCGACCAGCCCATCTCTTCAGCCAAGTAAGCATAGTCGACCGTGGTCAATCCACGGCCCCGATCGCTGTCGGTTAGCCAGAAGTTCCACAATCCCTGTTGCCGCGCCTGGTCCTTCAAGTCGTCCAGAATTTTGGTCATAACGGGGGTATGTTGCCACCGATCCGACGCCTTTTCCGTCTCCGCCAGAAATTCCTGTTCAACGGGCAGCACCCGCGTGTGAATAAAATTGCGAACCTCATCGATCAACGGTTTGACCCGTTCGCTTGGTCCTAGGTCCATAAACCCAACATCCTTTCTCAGTTCAGCCGGCGATCGCTGTATGACGGGCAATCAATAGCCGTTCAAACGAGCCAATCTATCCGCATGAAAGTTCGGATCGCCAAATGTTTGGCGCGCCACCTCAGCCCGTTTAATGAAGAAGCCCATATTAAATTCATCCGTCATGCCCATGCCGCCGTGCATCTGAATCGCCTCATTGACCGCAACCCGTGTCGTCTCCCCCGTCTTTGCCTTAGCTAAACTGGCCAATGCAGGCAGTAGAGTCGATTTTTCGTCGATCCCCTGCAATGCCTTGAGAACAACGGATTTGCACAACTCAATATCACAAAAAAGCGTTGCCGCCCGATGCTGCAATGCCTGAAAAGAGCCAATCGGCACGCCGAACTGCTTTCGCTCCCGAAGATATTGAACGGTTTGCTCAAAAACTTCCTGCGCTATGCCAAGCATTTCCGCAGCAAGACAAATGCGTCCCACGTCGAGGATATACTCTAGATCATCAAATGCCTGATCGGGCGGACCTAAAATCTGTTCCGCCCCAATCGCCACATTCGCGAATTCTACACGCGCGGCATTTCGGCTATCGACCATAATCGATCGCCGGATGGCGACATTGGTCGTGCCGGCATCGATCACAAAGAAAGTAAGTCCGCTTGGCTGCCCTCTCCTGCCCGATGTGCGCGCGGGCACAATAAGTTTATCGGCAACATGTCCGTCAATGACAAAAGACTTATTTCCGTTCAACACATACCCACCGTTTTTCCTGTGGGCTTCAAGAGCAATATCCGCAGGATTGTGGTGGGCGCTTTCGTCAATTGCCAATGCGACAATGAGCCGGCCACTTGCGATGGCCGGAAGTAAATCATTCTTTTGCCGTTCGTTGCCCAAACGGGCCAGAGCCGTGACGCTTAAAATCGCCGTGGAAAATAACGGTGACGCCGTCAATGTGCGGCCCATTTCCTCCAAAATGAGCCCGGCGCCCACATAGCCATAGCCGAGACCGCCATATTCCTCCGGAACGACAATCCCGGCCCATCCCATCTCGGTCATGTCTTGCCACAATTCCCGTGAAAAGCCGATCTCATCCTTGGTATCGCGCAAGCGTCGAAGCTCACCAATAGGCGCCTTGTCGGCAAGAAATCCCTTTGCCGATTCCCGGATCAATTGTTGTTCTTCGGTTAGAATAAGCGCCATTGGAACGTTAAAGCCTTTCTCGCCCAGACAATATGCCAGGGCTAACTGGGTAACCCCAAGATTCTTTTGGCAATGATGTTGAGCTGGATTTCCGACGTACCGCCTTCGATAGACCGTCCCTTACTTCGCAGCCAACTGCGCGCAATTTCGCCGTCATCGAATTCCTCTCCTTCCCAGCCAAGCGCTTCCATTCCCATAATGGACATCAGCAGCTCGTGGCGGCGCTTTTCGAGTTCGGTGCCGTAATATTTGAGAAGTGAAGAAACCGCGCCGATTCCCTGTCGGCTTTCAGACTCGTCTTTGGCCCGCTCCATGGTTAGGAGGAAAGACCAGGCATCAATATCTTGCCAAGCCAGTTGGGTTCGGAGGTTTGAATGGCGCAGCCGGCCATGTTCCAGTCCAATCTCTTCAATGGCGATCGCGCTGAGTTTCTTGCTCCCAGCCTGTGCTATCCCGAGGCCGCCGATCATCTCTCTTTCATGGGTCAGGAGAAATTTGGCAATGCCCCAACCCAGATTGATCTCACCCACAAGATTTTCCTTCGGCACTTGAACGTTCTCAAAAAATATCTCGCAGAACGGCGAATAACCGCTGATCAATTTAATAGGCTTGGTCGACACACCGGCACTTGCCAAATCGAACAGAACAAAGCTGATTCCGTTATGCTTAGGCGCTTTAGGATCGGTGCGGACCAAGCAAAAAATCCAATCCGACTTATCCGCATAGGACGTCCATATTTTCGATCCGTTGACCAAAAAGTGGTCGCCTTTATCCTCGGCGCGTGTCTGAAGGCTCGCAAGATCCGATCCGGC
>SMXP01000173.1 GCA_004356335.1 Alphaproteobacteria bacterium
CGCACAAGCAAGGTTCACGCCTTAGTCGATGAACACGGCCGTCCCCGGCGCTTTGTCATCACCGGAGGCCAGGTCCATGACGGTCAAATCCTGCCGGACCTTCTCAAAGACGCCGCGGCGCCGCTTGCCGTCGTCGCCGATAAGGCTTACGGCTCGCGCGCCATCCGGCAGATCATTGCCGATGACGGGGCTCTGGCGGTCATTCCATCAAAGAGCAACGCCAGAGACCTCATCCCCCATGACGCCGGCCTCTACAAAATGCGCAACATCGTCGAGCGTTTCTTCCGCACCGCGAAAGACATGCCAAGGCTCGCAACACGCTTCAAAAAACTCGACCACAACTGCTTCGCCATGATCCATTATTCGTGATAAGACCATGGATCAATTGAGTCCACACCCTAGTGAACCACAGTCGGATCGGGCCTACCCCCAAAACCCTTTTGGACTAACATAGCAACTGGACCAATCAATGGAGGCAGACCATCACCTTCGAATTTCTCCGTCAATCGGTGGAATACACCTTAACCGCCTGTCCGATTTTCTGGGACCACCTCACTTTGCATTTGTCTGCATGATTTAGCACATCTAATATTAAGTCGAATTCTTTAAACGAAAACCATCGAGTAAATCGGGGAGAGCATGCGTAGCGTCGGCTTCTATGCGAGATTTTCAGGCGAAATCTTCGCCGCTTCGGGCATCGTTATTGCCGTCGTTTACCTGTATTTTTCTTTCTCCATTAAGGTCCCACTCGTCGTCGATTTTTTAGGGCCACGGTTCATGCCCCTGACGCTGGGGCTCATATTTCTGGTATTTTCAATCCACCTATTGGTGTCGGAGGTCCGCCGGAAAGCCGCCTCTGCCAAGCTCGTTGTTCCCATGACGTTCAGGACCGTTTATTCCGTAGCTGGCTCGGCGGGGCTTTCGGTCTTTTACTTTTTGGCGATCGAACATATCGGGTATTTGCTGACGTCCCTCGTGTTCGTGTTCGTGTTTCTAGTGCTGTCGCAGTATGGCGGGATCGTGAAGTGCGCGATTTATGCCGTGGGAATTGTCGCCATATTTCAATTGATTTTTAGGCTTTTGTTGGGTGTGCCGTTGCCCACCATATTTGTATAGATCTAAAGGATGGAAGTTCTTTCTAATCTCCAGTTAGGTTTCGCCGAGGTATTTACGGGCTATAACTTTTTCTTTGTAATCATGGGAGCTTTTTTCGGGACCTGGATCGGCATGCTTCCCGGCATCGGTCCCGCCACCGGTATCGCGTTGTTGCTGCCGTTTACCTACGATATGGATACGACGTCGGCGCTCATAATGTTGGGCGGCATTTACTTTGGCGCGATGTATGGCGGGGCCATATCGTCGGTCCTGATCAACACACCGGGCGACGCGTCCGCCGTCATGACTGCGATAGACGGCAATCCACTCGCCCGCAAGGGACGCGCCGGAGCGGCTCTTTTCATTTGTGCTAGCGCGTCGTTCGTCGGCGGCATGCTGGGCCTGATCGGCCTGACACTCATGGCCGTGCCGTTGACCGAGTTCGCACTCCTTTTTGGACCGGCCGAGTATTTCATGATGATGGTCTTTGCCATTGTTGCTACCTCGACGCTGATCGAAGGATCTCCGGCCAAGGGAATTCTGTCAGGCGTGTTTGGGTTGATGATTTCGACCATCGGGATCGACCTTCAAAGCTCGTCCGCCCGATTTACGTTCGGCCAACCCGACCTCATGGACGGCATTAATTTGCTTGTCGTCATCATTGGTCTGTTTTGTATTTCGGAAGCGTTCATCAACATCGAACGGTTCACCACTAAAACCGACCAAGCCCCCATGCCTGTGGGTAAACTTTGGATCACGAAGGCCGAGTGGTTGCGCTCACGTTGGGCGTTGATCAGAGGCGCCGGCATAGGATTTATAGTCGGACTATTTCCAGGCGCGGGCGGCGCTGTGGCGACGGCATTCGCCTATGCCATGGAGAAGCGAATAAGCCCACACCCCGAAGAATTCGGCAAGGGCGCGATTGAAGGCATCGCCGCACCGGAATCAGCCAACAACGCATCGGTTTCAGGTGCACTGATCCCGATGTTGACGTTGGGAATTCCAGGTTCAGCCTCGACCGCGATCATGCTTGGCGCGCTGATGATTTATGGCATTGAGCCGGGCCCGCAATTGTTTCAGGAGCACCCGAAGCTGGTGTGGGGGCTGATCTCAAGTTTGTTTGTCGGTAATTTCGTTCTTCTAATTCTCAATATTCCGCTTATCGGATTGTGGGTCCGGCTGCTGAAGATTCCTACGGAAATTCTGACCGTAATCATCCTACTGTTGGCTTTAACGGGTTCGTATGCCCTTCAGAACAGCCTTGCCGATGTGGGGTTGGTCCTGGTCTTCGGCGTTCTCGGGTACGCCATGCGCAAAAACGATTTCCCGACCGTGCCCATGCTTCTTGGCGTCATCTTGGGTAGTATGCTAGAACAATCCCTGCGCCAAGCATTGATGCTTTCGGTAAACGATTGGACGATTTTCTTTACCCGCCCTTTGTGCGCCGGGCTGCTCGGTCTTAGCGTACTTTGTATTTTCGGTCCCACGATTATTGCGAAATTGCGGCGCTCTGTGGTCGGCGATCCGAAAGTTTAAGTTGATCTCAAGGAGTAAATTTAAACTGAAAGGAACCTGAGATTTTTAAAGAAGCAAACGTTCGAACAACACGAAACGATCTCTGCACTGAAGCAACTCAAACAAAGGGAAAAGCAATGTTTAGCAACATGTTAAGAACATGTTTTGCCGGATTGCTAGTCATTACCGGCATCACCGCTTTGCAAATTGACGCCGTTGCCGAAGAGCCTAAGGGGACGATAAAAATTATCATTCCGGCAGGCCCCGGTGGCGCGAACGACCTACTGGCGCGTGGCATCAAGGATGTTCTGGTGTCGGAGAAATTGGTCCCGAATACCGTTACCGTTAAAAACCGTCCCGGCGGCGGCGGCGCCGTAGCATGGGCGGCAATTAATCGACACAAAGGTGACATGACATATTTGTCGACCTTTATGCCTGGAATTCTGACTAACGACCTGCTGGGCGCGTCACCGATCAAATATACCGACATGACGCCTATTGCGACCCTGGTGTTCGACAACGCGTGCTACGCGGTCAATCCGAAGGATCCGCTGATCAATTCCGCCAAGTCACTTTTAAAGGCGCTGAAGAACACGCCAGAGAAAATACGCTTAGGCTTTGCCAATGCCGCGGGCAACCATTGGCATGTCGCCTTCGCCTCGCTGGCGGACGCCGTCGGCGTTGATATTAGGAAAATCCCCTACACCGTCTTCGGCAGCGGCGGAAAGGTAAGAACCGCCCTTCTTGGTGGACATATTAATGTGAGTTCCATCGCGTTTGGCGTCGTCTCAAAATTTCATGAGGCCGGAAAGCTGCTGTGCAGCGCCATGGCGACCGAGAAAAGAATCGGTGGACGGGGCGCCAATGTTCCAACCTGGAAAGAATTGGGCGTGAACCTGACGTATGCGCCTTGGCGGGGCGTACTTGGCCCGGGCAACTTGACTGCCGGTCAGATCAAGTACTGGGAAGATCGGTTTCGCCAACTCACGACCAAGCCCGCATGGATAAAACTGGCAAAAAGGAAGAGCTGGAATATCAATTTCCTCGGGCACAAGGAAACCATGGCCATGCTGAAAAGCGAGCGCGAACTCTATAAAACGACGCTCAAAAAACTAGGTCTTTTGAAATAGGAACGAACGACTAAGCGTACGTTTCTTTGCGGCGTTCACGAGACGTGCAGGCCGTAAGTATGGCGCTTTGACTTTGACACTTGAGTGCCTCCCAGGCGGCGTCGGTCGTGAGGCCGGCGTCGCCACCCTAAGGACGCCCAAAAATTCTTTTTTTGAATTTCAGAGCTAATTCAGGAGACGAAAAATCGGCCCCTATGATCCGCCACAAGTCATTAAAACCGAAGTCTTTGCTTCGATGCCGGAGAAATATTCCAAAACCGGTTCCCATCCCGGGAAGACCACTCAGAATTACGCCCGTGTCGCGGTTGGTGTTGATTTCTATTTGGAGGGACCGACCTTCGACACGGAGGGAAATCTGTTTTTTGTGGATGTCCCCTTCGGCCGCATTTTCCGCATGACCCCAAAGGGGGAAATCGATCTTTTCGCCCAGTATGAGGGCGAGCCCAACGGCATGAAAACCCACAAGGACGGCCGCATGTTCATCGCCGATTATCACAATGGAATTATGGTGCTCGACCCCAAGACGGCGGATGTGACTCCGTTCCTAGATTTCAAACCGGCCGAGAATTTCAAGGGCCCCAATGATCTTGTCTTTGCGAGCAACGGCGATCTGTATTTTACGGACCAGGGGAAAACCGGGCTGCATGATCCGAGTGGACGGGTATATCGCTATACTGCTGATGGAAATCTACAAGCCTTGATCGAAACCCTACCCGGACCGAATGGTTTGGTGCTGAGCCCGAACGAAAAGACGCTATACGTTGGATCGCGGTCTAACACGATCTGGTGGCAACCGCTCCACGACACACGTCCCCCCTCCAGGGTCGCGACGTTCTCCATCATGCCTGGATTTGGAACACCCGACGGCATGGCCATGGACGTAGACGGAAGCGTCGTTTGCGTACAAACCAATATGGGCGTGGTTTGGGTCTTTAATAGGATCGGCCTGCCGATATACAGAATTGAAACCTGCTCCAGCGATAAACTGACGAACATCGCCTATGGCGGTCCAGACAACAAAACCATGTATATCTTGGACGGACATGGAAAAATTCTAATCGCACAAATGCCCGTGGCCGGACAACCGATGTATTCGCATATGTAAAATAGGGTTCTGAAAAAATGATCTTTAAGAATGCCATTAAGGACGCTATCCGTGACGGCAAGAAAGCCTACGGTGTACGGCTGACCATACCGTCGCCGGAAATCGTCGATATGTTGGAACCCGCGGGCCTGGATTTTGTCTTCCTTGACTGCGAACACGGCGTCTTCGACATGCCGTCGATTGAGAACGTGTGCCGCGCCTCCGACCTTGTCGGCTTGACACCGATTGCGCGGGTTCCGGATATTTCCGACGGCACCATTACCCAGTTCCTGGACAGAGGCATTCGGGGCATCATCGGCCCCCACATCGCCAATAAAGAAGACGCCCACCAATTGGTCAATGCGAGCCGGTTTGGCCCCGTCGGTCGGCGTTCGTTCGGCGGTGGCCGGGGAACGAATTACATGAGCGGGATCGACGACATGCCGGCTTTCTTAAAAAAATGCGACGAGAGCGTCCTGCTGGGCGCTATGATCGAAAGCGCGGACGCTATCGACAACCTGGATGATATTCTGTCGGTTCCGGGCATTGATTACTTGATGTTCGGACCGGCGGATTTCGCCCAGGACCTAGGGCATGCCGGCGACCTGAAACACCCGGATGTCTTGAAGGTCGTCGATGAAGCCACGGCTCGAATTCACGCGGCGGGCCGCTTGATGCGCGAAGACATCATGGTTGTTGCTAACATCAAGAACTTTATCTTAGAGGGGGCAATAGCGTTTGTGGCTCAGAGAGATACCTGACCAATTTCCCAGAGGGCTTATGTCCGCTTTGGGTCAAAAGCGGACATCAGGTTAACGCATGTTCCCACGACGGGACGATGTTATCGTTTCTAAATGGGCCGCTATTCCGACGAAGCTATGGAAAAGGTTCACCGCCAGAATTTTGAGCGGTGGATGGAGAAGGCCGTCAAGCGTCATGGGGGC
>SMXP01000174.1 GCA_004356335.1 Alphaproteobacteria bacterium
ACAAAAGATGGAATCACTAACGTGCTCTAAGTCTTTGTTTGGTCGCGCATTCGGACGGAAAACCGGCACCCACTTTTCCTGAATGCGCTCTGAGTCTTTATTTTGTCGCGCATTCGGACGGAAAACCGGTACCCACTTTTCCTGAATGCGCTCTAGCGCCCGTCGAATTCCGGCTTCCGTTTTTCGACAAAGGCCGTGACGCCTTTTTTGAAATCCTCCGTAGCCGCCATAGCGACGATGCTGTTGGCTTCGTTTTCCAGCTGTGTGGCCAAGGACGTGTTCGAGCTTTCGCGAATGAGCCGCCGCGTGTTGCCATAAGCGCGGGTCGGGCCGCGGCTCAATTGCTGCGCCATCTTATCCAATTCGCCGGGAAGCTCCGTATCGGGAACAACGGCGTTTATCATGCCCCAGTCCAACGCTTCTTTTGCGGTCAATTGTCGATTGGTGAGGGCCAATTCCATGGCCCGTCTTGTACCGATCAATCGCGGCAGAAAATACGTGCTGCTGCCGTCCGGTGTTGCACCGATACCGGTATAAGCCATTGTAAAAACAGCACTTTCTGCGGCGATGGCGAGATCGGCAGCCAGGCATAATCCCATTCCGGCACCGGCCGTAACCCCGTTAATACCGACGATGACCGGTAGTTTCAGCTCCAGCATATAAGTGATCGCCGCATGGAGATGCCAGATGATCCGCCTAAGAAATTTCGGCGCGTCATCGAGGTTGGCGTGAAACGAGCCGACGTCGCCGCCGGCACAAAATCCGCGTCCGGTGCCGGTCAACACGAGCACACGCAAATCGGACTCATCCTTGATATGGGACATTACTTCGCGTAGGTCCGATGCAAGTTGTAGATTAAGGGCATTAAGTGTCTTGGGTTGGTTAAGAGTGATGCGTCCGATCTGATCTGCTTTTTCGAACAGGATGGTTTCGAATTCCATTAGGCATCTCCCTATGCTGACATGACACTGGAAAGGCGGGATCGTCGGCGCCACGCGGCGCGACAAAAACATATTCGTGGTCGGGTCGAAGACGAAAAGTTATGTCACTTCCCAGATCCGGCCTTGCCTAATAAAAGCATTGAGATCCGCTTTGCCGGATTCAGCTTTGACCGACTCGATCTGTTTATGAATTTCCGCTTCGAAAGTCGATTCGGGATTGGCGTAGATAACGCCCAATACCATCGGGAAATCAGGTCTTTCCAGATTGACCAGTAAACTTGCAAGCGTTTTGTCCGTCTCGTCGTGAACAATAATATCATCCAATGTCACGCCATCCTTGCCGATAATGACCGCTTCCAGTTGCACTGTTCCCGGCTTGATGCGCAGTCCTTTGTTCTTCTCTTTGCCGTAGAGCAAGGGTTCGCCGTGTATGGCATGAAGCTGTGCTTCGGCGGCAACCGCCTTATCGGTAAAATCGGCAAACACCGCATCGTTATAGACGATGCAGTTTTGAAAAATTTCGACAAAGGATGCACCTTTGTGGGCATGGGCGCGCTTAAACACTGTGGGCATGTGCTTTTGATCGGTGTCGACCGTGCGCGCAATGAAGGTAGAGCCGCAACCCAGCGCAAACTGACAAGCATCTATCGGCCGGTCGACCGAGCCATAAGGCGTCGAGGCTGTCTTGGTGCCGATGCGCGATGTGGGGGAATATTGCCCTTTGGTCAGCCCATAAATTTCGTTGTTAAACAATAATATGTTGAGATCCACATTGCGCCGCAATGCATGAAGCAAATGATTGCCGCCGATAGACAAGCCGTCGCCGTCGCCGGTGACGACCCAAACGTCGAGTTCCGGATTAGCCAACTTGACGCCCGTCGCGATGGCCGGTGCGCGGCCGTGTATGGTGTGGAAACCGTAAGTCTCCATGTAATACGGAAACCGCGATGCACATCCAATGCCCGACACGAAAACGGTGTTTTCCGGCCGCGCATCTATCTCGGGCAAGATGCGCTGCATGCATTTTAGAATGGCATAGTCACCGCAACCGGGGCACCAGCGCACTTCCTGGTCCGTCGCGAAATCCTTCGGTGTCGGCTTGCTAACAGTCTGAACATTATTCATCGGTCTGTCTCACTTACTCTGCTGCCTTGGCGAGCAGTTCGTCGCGAATAGCATCTAAGATTTCTGAAATCTTGAAGGGTTGCCCGGACACTTTGTTGAGCGGTATGGTATCAATCAAAAGCCGGTCTCTCAAAACGGTCACGAGCTGGCCCGTATTCATTTCCGGTACCAGAATTCGGTCAAAACCATCGAACAAATTGCCCAAGTTCCGGGGCAACGGATTTAAATGGCGAAGGTGAATGTGACTGACCGCCAAACCTTCGGCGCGGGCCCGGATGACCGCATGATATATCGGCCCATAAGTGGATCCCCAACCGACCACGGCCAGTGCGCCGCTTTGTTCGCCGCCTTCGGTCGTCTGTTCGGGTATATCATCGGCAATGCCGGCCACCTTGGCTTGACGCACGTCCGTCATCTTTTGATGATTTTCATGGTCGTAAGAGATATGGCCCGTATCGTATGACTTTTCCAGGCCGCCGATGCGGTGTTCCAGGCCCGGTGTTCCCGGCACAGCCCAGGTGCGCGCGAGGGTGACCGGATCTCTTTCGAAGGGATTGAAGGCGCGTCCCTGTTCGGGCGGCGTTGTCCGTTGCGTCACGGGAATCGGATCAAGCGTATCAATGTCGGGCAACAACCAAGGTTCCGCCGCATTGGCCAGATAGCCATCGGTCAGCAATATGACCGGCGTCATATATTTAAGAGCGATGCGCACGGCTTCGATCGCCATAAAAAAACAGTCCCCGGGGGATCGCGGGGCGATTACGGGCACGGGTGCGTCACCATTGCGGCCGTAAAGCGCCTGATAAAGATCCGATTGTTCGGTCTTGGTCGGTAGTCCGGTGGACGGTCCGCCGCGTTGTGAACTGACAACCACGAGCGGTAATTCGACCGATAGGGCCAAACCGATCGCTTCCGCTTTGAGCGCGATACCCGGGCCGGAGCTTGATGTGACGCCTAACGAGCCGGCATAGGAAGCGCCGATGGCGGAACACACCGCTGCGATTTCATCTTCGGCTTGAAAGGTGACAACGCCGAACTGTTTCATTTGCGACAACAGATGGAGGATCGGTGACGCCGGCGTAATGGGATAAGATCCGTATACAAGCGGTAGACCGGAAAGATGACTCCCGGCCACCAATCCCCATGCCAGAGCTTGACTTCCCGTGACCGTCCGATAGGTGCCGGGGGCCAGCTCGGACGGACCAATTCGGAATCCGGTAAAGTTGGCCGAAAGCTCCGTGGTTTCACCGTAGGCGTGACCGGCATTCAATGCGGCAATATTGGCGTCTCGAATTGATTCAACTTTAGCGAATTTTTGTTCGAGCCAGTCAAAGATGGGTTTACGTTTGCGTCCGAACAGCCAAAGCATAAGTCCCAACGACCATAAGTTCTTACACCTCAACGCGTCCTTTTTGCCCAAGCCCGAATCCTTCACGGCTTCGAGTGTCAGCCTGGATATGTCGATTTCGATTTTTCGATAAGCATCCAGCGAACCGTCTTTAAGCGGATTACTTTCGTACTTCGCCTTTTTCAGATTACGATCGACAAAAGTGCCGGTATCGACGATGACAAGACCGCCCTCTCGCAAAATAGGCAGATTCACTTTCAGCGCCGCGGGGTTGAGAGCGACAAGAACGTCCGGCTCATCTCCCGCCGTTTTTACAACACCCGAGCCGAAATTAATTTGAAAGGCCGACACGCCGAAAGTTGTTCCGGCTGGCGCTCGGATCTCCGCCGGGAAATCGGGAAAGGTTGCCAGGTCACTACCGGACAATGCGGTTGAGACCGCGAATTGTGACCCGGTCAACTGAATGCCGTCACCGGAATCGCCGGCAAACCGCACAACCATCGATTCGAGATCGCTCGCTTGCGAACGCTGATCCTGTTTTAGTGATGACGACTCCACTACAACCTCCGGGCTAAGCCTTGCTCAGCCATCCTCTATTAGAGCATTTTCGAGCGAAGTGGCCACCGGTTCGCGTTGAGAAAATGCGACCAAACAAGGACTTAGAGCGTTTTCGCGATTCTGTTAAGTCTGGAAACGCTCTAGCCGAAAGGATCTGGTGATTATTCTGCCTGTGCTTCACTTACTCTCACTCACAATGATTTTGGCGCAAAAGTTAACGTCGATTGATTGCTATGCACCGATTGCCTTATGCCGCTTTGCATCTTGGCTGCTATCTTGTCAAGACCATTAGGATTTCTGGGGTTTCGGTTAGAATTTCTGAAAGTGAGATCCATCATGATTGAACATATTTCTTCTGGTTCGGATCGTTCAGTCGACTCCCGTGGGCAAGTTTTTTTCTCTTACGGCTTTCGAACTTTCTTTCTCTTGGCGGGATTTTATGCCGCCGCCGCCATGGCGATCTGGGCATTGTGGTTTGTCTTGTTGGATGTTGCGTCGGAATTGGTCAGTGAATTACCTCTTTTGCCTCAACAATTGCATGCCCATGAAATGATTTTTGGCTACGTCATGGCGGTTATCGCCGGCTTTCTCTTGACCGCGATTCCAGGCTGGACGAATGCGAGACCTCTGCAAGGTAACGGTCTCAAGATTTTGCTGACTGTTTGGCTCGCCGGGCGGGTGGCAATTGCCTGTTCTCCCTGGCTTCCCATAGCCATTGTCGCCTTTTTTGACCTTCTTTTCGTGCCCGCTTTGATGATCCCGGTCGCGTTGGGTTTGATGAAGCAGCCGGCACCGAGAAATCTGATCTTTCTGGGCCTGCTCGCGCTGTTTTGGCTGGGCAATTTGCTTACCTATACGGAGCTGTTGGGTTGGACATCTGACGGGATCGCTGTCGGCCATTTGTTGGCGCTCGACACGGCCATCGTTTTGATTTCGATTGTCGGCGGACGGGTGACACCATCCTTCACGTTGAATGATTTGCGTAGCGAGGGTCATGACCGGCTGCCATTGAGCCATCCCCTATTGGATGGCGCCGCCATTATGTCTGTAGCGGCTGTTTTGGTGGCCGATCTAATATGGCCGGGTGAGTTGGTTACGGGAGCGGTTGCGCTGGTGGCATCAATCGTCAATTTTGTTCGTCTCCTGCTGTGGCGGGGGCTTGCCACGCGGCGCAAACCGATCCTTTGGATCCTTCACATGAGTTATTTA
>SMXP01000175.1 GCA_004356335.1 Alphaproteobacteria bacterium
AGCGATCGGCCATTGATGGTAAAATCCGCTTCGGCCCGAAAATCCTGGGCCAACGCTTTGCCCACCTGCCCTTTCGGCGGCGCCACCGCACCACCGCGAATAAGCGAAAATAGGTCGTTCAGGCCACGTGCTGCATCACTTCCGGCAAAGGAAAGATCGCCCCGGATCGGCCCAAATAGGGTCGCCTCCTCCAAAAATCCCCGGAAGGCAATTTCCGAGTCACTTCTGGGAAAAGTGAGGTTGAACCGCACCGGAACCGCTCGCATCCGGGATGTATCGGCGATCGACCATTCGAATCCGACATCGACACCGCGCAGCAACGCGGTGCCCTGTGCCGTAAACGGCCCCTTGAGGGTCGCCGCGGAAAAATTGCCATTGAGGTTTTCCACGAGCTGGCGCACGCCGCGCGCAGGATCGATATAGGTCAGCGTGCCGTCTTTAATCGAAATATTATCGAGGCGTAAGGCGCGGGCAACGGCAGAAAGCCAACTCGGTAATTCGATGTCGGGCATCTGCCGTGCCGCATCGGCCCCCTCGAAACGCCAATTGGTACTGTTCCCCGCCAAAATTTCGAGGGCAATCTGCGGATTGATCAATCGCACATTGGTGATTTCGATGTCGCCCATCAGCAGCGGCCGCAAAGCCGCCTGCATTTCCAGGCGTTTCAGGCTCAGCATCGGACCTTCGGACGCATCTTCCGAATTGGCCACGGAGAAATCACTAATGGTGAGCGCCGGTGTCGGCAGAAGAACGAAGCCGATATCGCCATCAATCGAGACATCACGGCCGGTAATCCGCTCGCCATAGGCTTCGATTTGATCGCGGTATTGGTTCCAATCAATGTAGCTGGGCGCGATGAGCACGGTACCGACCACGAGAACCACCAACAATATGAATATGGCGATGGCTTTATCCAAGAATCACCTGCTATTCTTTACTTGGGTCCACGCCGTGTCATTTCGGGACCTGCACCGTAAGTGCCGATATTATAAACATGAATTGCAAGTTGCGTGCACTTACATGGTGGGGTTGAAGCGACACCAAAGCGGCAACCTGACAAAGGTATGTGCAAAATGGGCAACGTCATTAACCTCAACCAATACCGCAAAAAACGCGAACGTGAGCAAAAAAACCGCCAAACTGCAGCTAATCGTGTCAAATATGGCCGGGTTAAGGCGGGCAGCCGGGGGCTGGCAAAACACAGGGAAAATGAGGAAAAGGAGCTGGCACAAAAAACGAGCGAACCCATACCTCTGCATGTCAACCAGCCCCATCCGGCAGAAACGGAGACCGGGGAGGATACCGAGCCGGGTTAATCCTCAATGACGTCGCAAATGGCAACCGGTCCGAAGCGGGCGGCTGGGGGGCCGCTGAATGGCGTCTTGGTCATCGATCTTACCCGCGTCCTTGCCGGGCCCTATTGCACCTTGCTGATGAGCGATTTAGGGGCTCGCGTCATCAAGGTCGAAATCCCCGAAACTGGCGATGATGCGCGCCAAATTGGGCCGTTCATAAAGCAAAAGTCGGCCTATTTTATGTCGCTCAACCGGGGCAAGGAATCCATTGCGCTCAACCTCAAAATCGACAGGGATCGCCAAATCCTCCACCAATTGCTGGCCCGGGCCGACGTTGTGGTGGAAAATTTTAGATCCGGCACCATGGACAAGCTTAATTTGGGCTGGGACACCTTGCATGAGCGCCATCCCCGTTTGATCTATGCGGCCGTCAGCGGTTTCGGCCATTCGGGGCCCTACCAATCGAAACCCGCCTATGACCTGGTGGTGCAAGCCATGGGCGGCATCATGAGCTTGACCGGCCAGGAAGGCGGACCGCCAACCCGGGTTGGCACATCTATCGGAGATCTAAGCGCCGGATTGTTTACCGCTGTCGGCATTAGTTCCGCCCTTTATCATCGATCGCAAACCGGCGAGGCCCTTAAAATCGACGTCAGCATGCTCGATTGCCAAGTCGCCCTCTTGGAAAATGCCATCGCCCGGTATCTCACAACGGGATCGGTGCCGGGTCCTTTGGGCGCCCGCCATCCGTCGATCGCGCCGTTCGATGCGTACACCACCGATGATAGCCACGTGATCGTGGCCGCCGGAAACAACAATTTATTCGAGCGCTTTGCCAAGGCGATCGGCGGGCGTCAATTGGCCCAAGATCCGCGCTATGCCACCAACGATCTGCGCTGCCAAAATGTTGAGGAATTAAAGCACGACATCGAAGCGCTCCTCGCTCGTCATACCACCGCCCAATGGATCGACATCTTGGACAAGGCGGGCGTCCCTTGCAGTCCCATTAATACGGTCAGCGACGTGCTGTCCGATGAGCAGGTCAAATATCGCAACATGGTGATCACCACACCCGATCCCATAATTGGCGACATCAAGATGGCCGGCAATCCGATCAAATTCGATCGCTTCGACGATCCTCATACGCGACCCGCGGCACCGGACCTAGATGCCGACCGTCAACGGATTCTCGCGTCTCTTGGCATCGAGACGGCCAAAAAAGAGGAAATCTGATCGATTGGTTTCGGCGATGGGTTAGCGCGCCGTTGCCGCCCGACTCATCGTGGATCCGGGTTCTTGTCCGAGGATCAGAGCATTGTAATGAGCCACCGTCCGCTCGGCGTGGCCGCGAATGAGCGGCTCGACCGCGCTATAATCGCTCACGCCGGCGGCGCGGGCGAGCAGATTAGCCAGACGTTTCCGAGGACGTTCCGACGTCGGATCATAAACACCGGTAAACGCTTGGATCGCCCGCAAACGCTGCCAATAGGCCAACGATTCCGATAATTCCGATCCAATGGTACTTTCCAAGCAACCCGCGCGGCCTAAGGCGGCCACCGCTTCCCTGATATCGGTGGTAAAGACATAGGGATGTTCAGGGCCGTGCATCAGTTGCAAGCACTGAACAATCAGGTCCAGATCCCCTAAACCACCGGGAATACGCTGAATTTCCCAAATCGATTCCGACCGATCGAGCCGCACTTCCTTCGACCGGGCTCTATCGATATCCCGCATAACCTGATTGGCTTGCCGCGGTCGCGTGACAATATCTGAAATGGCGTCTTCTATTCGGACCGTCAGTTTTTCCGCGCCGCATACGACGCGCGCGCGCATCAATGCCAATTGGTCGCGTGCACTGGCCTCGCCAATATAATAATTTGCGTAAACACCTACGCTTGACGCCATCTCGCCGGATGTCCCCCCAGGACGACGGCGCAGATCCACTTCGAACAGGGGCAAATCGCCAAAATCCGGAATCGGTCTCGGTTTTGTTAATTGTTCCGTGATTGAAGCGGCAAGTTCCGTGAACTGACGAACCGCTTCCGGATCTGCACCCTCTTTGGTTTTGGGATTATATACAAAAACGATCTCTAAAGGCGTATCCATGGCAATCCACCCGCCGCCATACTGACCCATTGCGATGGCCGCAAAGTTGTTGCCAATCGATTTTTCTTTTTCCTTGACGCTTGCGAAGCACACGTCATAGACCTCGCAAAGAACAGCATCGGCAAGACCGCTTAGAATCTCCCCGGTCCGCTCAAGCGCCAATGCTCCTTTTATCCAAGCGAGACAAAGTCGCCCGCGGTTTTCCCACAGCCATTCGTTGAGAGTGTCAAAAACCTGTTGCTCCGGACCGTGCCGCCGCGGCATGGGATACTTGGCGAGCCATTCCTGTGCGGTTGCCGGCATGTCAACGGTCTCGGCAAAAATTTCCCGGATCAGTTCGGCATTGCTTGCGATCAACCTGCCCAATTGCGACGTGTTGCCCAAAATATCAATGACCGAATTTGCCAGCTCCGGCTCTTCGCGCAAACGATCGAAAGGCTTTTCTTCCGACGGAAAATGCGCCAGCAATCGATCGAAATTCGCGATCGCCTGATCGGGATCTTGCGTCGCTGCAAATTCAGTAAGCAGACCCGGCGCAAGCTGAGACAATCTTTGCTTCGGCTCGGACGACGTGCCGGCGTAATTGCCCTTCAGCCATTGATCGACTGTAGAGGCGATGTCTCGACCATCGCCAAAACCGATCTCCTCAAGACGCCCGGCATCTTTGGTCGCCGCATCGCTCGATGCACCCTCCGCGGCACTCCCACCAAGAATGTCAAATCCATGATTGTCCCGATCAGACGTAATGTTAAGCCAATGTTGATCGGCTTCCGACACGGCACCTTTCAGTACGCCTTCAAACAATTCCGGTTCGGTGTAATCGCAAAGCAGGGCCTGCGCAACGATGTCGGATTCCGTTTCCGGCTTGGTCAGTGCTTGACCACGTCTAAGCTGAAGGCGGTTACGGGCCATCATATTGAACTGGTAATTCGACCCCAAGCGTTTCGCCGCAAGCTCATCAAGCGCGCCAATTCGCGCCGCCGTCTCGAAAACGGTTCGGCCGGGCGCTCTACGGAATTCCTCATGTTGCTGACCCAGCGCAAGTTGACAAGTGCGCACTAAACGCGCGTGGGCTTGGCTGAAACCAAGCACCGGGTCGGTATCTTGCGCCCCGGGCGGCGTGATGGCGGAGCGGATATCGTCGGCACTAAATCCTTTTTTCCAAAGCTTTCGGCCGATTTTTTCGACAAATTCTCCACCGGCGGTGCGATCGCCCGCGACGACTCGCGCCGTGGCGAACCAAGCCCTGTCGCGCGGGTCTGCCTTTTGAACCAATTGCTTGTTCAGGTCGGGTACGGTGAGGGCCAAGACGCTTTGGTCGGTGGCCTTGACTTGCTTAGCCATAACGAAACCGTAATGATGCAATTCGAAAATCGTACCGTCTTTGTTAAGAGCGCCGAATGCATCGGCCATCTCTCCGGCTATGCGGACGAATGCTCGTTCCGACGCCCCGATGCCCTGCTTCTTCAGAATATCCGGATCGTATATGAGGGCAATCTCGAGCGGGCCGCAAAATGACGGTTCATCGGCGGCAAGGTCACCGCTACCCAGAATGAACATGCCGGGCAACGGAATGGGGGCCAGTTCCTCTTGAGAGGTAAATTCGCCATGTCGATAAGCCAGCCGGGTAAACCAACTAAGTCCGGCATCCAAAATGCGCTCGGCGAGATCACTCAAAGACGCCCCGATTTTCTCCTGCGGCCATTTCTCACATAAATCGGCCAGACCGATGGCGACGATCGCTCTTTCTTTTAAGGGCTTGACGGCACTTGAGAGCGACGATGTCGGTCCGGTGGCGCGGTCGAGCGCGCGCAGATCTCGCGCCACTTCGGACAGCACCTTGGCGGGCTCTCCGAGCAAAGCCTCAATCGCCGCATCGGGATGGGCCAGACAACACTTAGCCAGATAGTCCGCATGAGCAAACGTTTTGTGTAAGGCAGAGCGAAGCAGCGGATCCGCCATGATATGCATCATGGCATCGGCTTGAATGGTGCCGGCGCGGCGGCGCCATTGGTCAAATCGGGCGACCGCTTCGGTGGATGGCTGACGCCTGGGCGCTTTTGCGCTTGAATCCTTATCTTGCTTCGGCATGTGGATTGCTCTCTCGGCTTGGGTACAGCAGGCATTATTCCTCAGCTGCCGTTAAGGAAGGATTTACCGAGATTCAAATTTGCCGGAGGCCGTAAACAGACGCCCCATAACGTATTTTCGAGACATCCCTACCCCGCGGTTATCCGGGCTAGGGTCTTTCCGGTTTTGATGGAATCAAAACCTGACCCTAAGTTGTTGTTCTATCGTGTTTCCGAACGGAAAACCGGGTCCACTTTTCCTGGAAACACTCTAATAAGCCGGCAATAAGCCATAACAGGCTATGGATTGGGTCCGACCGGCCCGGCATGCTACCATCGGATTTAAGAATCATGAGTGAAGTGAATTCCGTGACCGATCAAGATGCGCCTTCGGAAGAGGAACCCATCCCTCTGTCCCGCCGGGCCATGGCCGAACCTCCTTATCTCGCTGACTTGAACGAAGCACAGCGGCAAGCGGTGGTCACGACCGATGGACCCGTACTTGTGCTCGCCGGCGCGGGCACCGGCAAGACACGTGTGCTGACAACACGGCTTGCCTACCTCCTACAGACACAGCAAGCTTGGCCCGGTCAGATCTTAGCCGTCACGTTCACCAACAAGGCCGCCCGCGAGATGCAGGAACGCATCAGGCTGCTGATTGGTGGCGTTATGGAAGGCATGCAATGGCTCGGCACATTCCATTCGATCAGCGCTAAGATTTTGCGCCGCCACGCGGAGCTGGTCGGACTCAAAAGTAATTTCACCATTCTCGATGACGATGACCAGGTCCGGCTGCTCAAACAAATTATCAAAGAGGCAAATATCGATCAGAATCGCTGGACGGCGCGACATTTGGCCGGTCTGATCGACAATTGGAAGAATAAGGGCCTAACACCGGACCGGGTGCCGGCGGGCGAGTCCCAATCTTTCGCGGATGGCAAGGGAATAGACTTATATCGTCAGTATCAAGAGCGTCTAAAAATATTGAATGCGGCCGACTTCGGCGATCTTCTGCTTGAATGCATTCAATTGTTCCAAAAAAACGCGAGCATCCTCGAAGATTTCCAGCGACGATTCAAATACATTTTAGTCGACGAATATCAAGACACCAATGTGGCACAGTATTTATGGTTGAGGCTACTCGCGCAGGGCCGCCGCAATATTTGCTGCGTCGGTGACGACGATCAATCCATCTATGGTTGGCGCGGCGCGGAAGTGGATAACATTTTGCGTTTCGAAAAGGATTTTCCGGGCGCTCGGGTGATTCGCCTCGAGCGAAATTACCGCTCGACCCCGCATATTTTGGCCGCCGCTTCCGGATTGATCAGTGCCAATGACGGCCGCTTGGGCAAGACCCTTTGGACCGATCTGCCCGAGCAAGAAAAAGTCTATGTGCGCGGCGTGTGGGACGGCGAAGAAGAAGCCCGCATGGTCTGTGACGACATCGAACAATATCAGCGCGACGATCGCACACTCAATGATATGGCCATCCTGGTGCGCACCAGTGCTCAGATGCGCGAATTTGAAGAGCGCTTAATAAATCTCGGTATTCCGTACCGAGTCATAGGCGGGCCACGATTTTATGAGCGCGCTGAAATTCGCGATGCTCTGGCCTATTTGAGGGTGATCGCACAACCCGACGACGACTTGGCCTTTGAACGCATTATGAACAAACCTCGACGGGGCTTGGGCAAAGTGACCTTGCAAGCGCTGCACATTGCCGCTCGGGCGGAGCGCATATCACTGACCCGGGCGGCACGTCAATTGATCGAAACCGACGAGATTCCCCGCGCCAAGAAAGCCCTGTCCGACCTCATTGCCATGATCGATCGCTGGTGCGGTTTGATCGACACGATTCCCCATACGGAATTGGCGGAAATCGTTTTGGATGAATCGGGCTATACGGCCATGTGGCAAAACGAGAAATCCGCCGACGCGCCGGGCCGCTTGGAGAACTTGAAAGAACTTGTTCATTCAATGGCGGAATTTGAAAATCTAGCGGGATTTCTCGAGCACATATCGCTTGTCGCGGACAACAATCAATCGAACGCAGAAGACCAAGTGAGTCTCATGACGCTGCACAGCGCTAAAGGTACAGAATTTCCCGTGGTCTTCCTCCCGGGCTGGGAGGAAGGCCTGTTTCCCCACCAACGCACGCTTGATGAGAATGGGTTAAAGGGATTGGAAGAGGAACGGCGCTTGGCTTATGTCGGCATCACCCGCGCCAAGGAGGTGGCAAAAATCTCCTTTGCCGCCAACCGCCGCCTGTTTAATCAATGGGCCAACGCACTGCCCTCGCGCTTTATCGATGAACTGCCGGAGAAAAATGTCGAGGTCATGGTCGATACCGGCCTTTATGGCGGATCCATGCCGGCCGGCCGTTTAAACCAAGATGCCGCCGGTCCGATCACAAGCCGTTTCGACCAAGGCGGAGCCACACCCAATCCGGATGCCGCCGGTTTTGACATCGGCGCGCGCGTGTTTCATCAAAAGTTCGGTTACGGCCGCATTGACATGATAGAAGGCAATAAGCTGACCATCAAATTCGAAAAGGCCGGAAAGAAAAAGGTCATCGCCTCCTTCGTCGAACGCCATGGCTCTGTCTGAATCAATTGCGTCGCACGGGCAGGTCAAGAACTTGGCTACTCCCCACATATGGCAGCGCAATATAAAGTCGTGTAGATAGAGTGTTTCCGGGTCCCGACAATCGGCCGGCGCAGTGGAGGCGCGGACGCCATGTTGCAATCATTCGAGGAGTTGAGCGATCCGTCTCAAGGAGCGCCGAGAGTGACCGCCTTGCGCCACGAATTAGCAAGACTTGAACTTGATGGTTTCATAATCCCCCACGCCGACGAATATCAGAACGAATACCTGCCGCCCTGTGGGCGACGTTTGGCCTGGCTCACCGGCTTTACCGGATCGGCAGGTTTGGCGATCGTGCTTTCCGACAAAGCGATCATCTTCGTGGACGGCCGATACACATTGCAAGTTCCCGATCAAGTGGATGGCGACGTGTTCGATTGCTTGCATCTCATTGAGACACCACCGGATAAATGGATTAAACAGAACCTGCCGAAAGGTGCCAAGCTGGGCTTTGACCCCAAACTTCACACAATCGACGACGCCAAGAAACTCAAAAAGTCAGCGGAGCAAGCTGAAGCGGTGCTGGTGCCCTGCGACACCAACCCGATCGATATTATTTGGCATGACCGACCGCCACCGCCTCTCGCGCCCCTATCCGTGCACGAGCTGCGTTATAGCGGCACGGCCAGCGACCAAAAGCGCGCCGATTTGAGTAAGTCCCTTAAACAAGCGGAAGTCGACGCGGTGGTGCTGACATCACCGGCCTCTATCGCCTGGCTGCTCAATATTAGGGGCCGCGACGTTGACCATACGCCCCTGCCCCTGTGTTTCGCCATCGGTCACGAAGACGGCGGGGTCGATCTGTTCGTCGATCGACAAAAAGTCGGCGACCATGTGACATCCCATCTTGGTACGGATGTCCGCATTCAATCGCCCGATGGGTTTGGCGCCGCTCTAACGGCGTTGGGAGAAGACGGCAAAAAAGTTCAATTAGACCCGGCGGACTGCTCGGCATGGGTCCACGATTTATTGACGGATTCCAACGCAGACATCCACACCGCGCCGGACCCCTGCGTTCTGCCCCGCGCGCGCAAGAATGACTGCGAGCTGGCGGGTGCCAGGGCGGCACATAAACGAGACGGCGCCGCCTTGACACGGTTTCTTGCCTGGCTGTCGAACCAAGCACCCAACAATGATATCGATGAGATTGCAGTCGTTAAGCAGCTGGAAGCCTTCCGCTCCGAAACCGGCAAGCTTCAGGATTTGAGTTTCGATACCATCGCCGGATCGGGGCCCAACAGCGCCATCGTGCATTACCGCGTCACGACGCGCAGCAACCGCAAAATCCAGCCGGGTGAATTGTTATTGGTGGATTCCGGTGGCCAATATCTCGACGGCACCACCGATGTCACGCGCACAATAGCCATTGGCGCGCCGACCGACGAAATGCGCGATCGTTTTACGCGCGTTCTCAAAGGACATATTGGCATCGCGCTCGCCCGCTTTCCCAAGGGCACAACCGGCGCGGTGATCGATGTGCTGGCTCGCCAAGCATTGTGGCGTGCCGGACTTGATTTCGACCACGGCACCGGGCACGGGGTCGGCTCCTACTTGAACGTCCATGAAGGTCCTCAAGGCATTTCGCGCCGGGCGACCCGTGCCCAACTGGAACCCGGTATGATTTTGTCGAACGAACCGGGCTATTACAAAGCCGGCGCGTTTGGCATCCGCATCGAAAACCTGGTGGTCGTGACCCCGCTCGAGGCCATAGAAGATGGCGAGCGGCCCATGATGGGGTTCGACACCATCACCTTCGCGCCGATCGATCTCAACCTGATTGATTGGAACCTGCTGACGCAAGAGGAGCTGCAATGGCTCAATGCGTATCACGCCCGGGTGCGCCGTGAACTCACCCCCTTGGTCGATGATAAAACGGCGCAATGGCTCAAGCACGCCACGCGACAAATGTAAGCGCCGACCCCGGCGCCTCAATCTAATCGCCGATACGTGACAGCCACTCGTCCTCGTCAAGCACTTCGACGCCGAATTCCCGCGCTTTGGCCAACTTTGATCCGGCACCGGAGCCGGCAACCACAATGTCCGTCTTGTTGGACACCGATCCCGACACTTTGGCACCCAGCGCTTCCGCCCGTGCTTTGGCTTCGTTGCGCGTCATTTTTTCCAGCGAACCGGTGAACACCACGATTTTACCCGCAACCGGACTTGTCGATGACGGCGCTTCAAAGTCTTGAACGTCGATCTCCGTCAAAAGTTCTTTTACGACTTCGTTATTATGGGGTTCTTGAAAGAACGCGACGATCGCTTGCGCCACCACTTCGCCAATACCATCTATGGCAACCAAATCCCCATAAGCCTCGCTGTCCGGTTGTTGGGCCGCCCTCACAGCCTTCAAAAACGCATCGATGGACAGGTAATTCTTGGCCAGACGTCGAGCGGTCGACGCGCCGGCATGGCGAATACCAAGGGCAAACAAAAAACGATCGAGTCCAATAGCGCGCCGTTCATTGACGGCGTTAAATAGGTTTGCCGCCGAAATCTCGCCCCAACCCTCGCGCGCCGCCAGATCCCTATCTCCATCACTTTGTCGTTTTTCCAGACGAAAGATATCGGCCGGCTGGGTGACCAATTTGTCATCCCAAAAAGCCTGGATTTGTTTCTCACCCAAGCCTTCAATGTCGAAGGCATTGCGCGATACAAAATGCCTCAAACGCTCCACTGCCTGGGCCGGACAAATGAGTCCGCCGGTACACCGCCTTGCCGCATCGGGCTTGCCGGTTTTGGGATTGGTCTCCCTTACCGCATGACAGCCGCAGGCCGGGCACTTATCGGGAAAGACATAAGGCTTGGATGATTTGCCGCGTTTTTCTTGCAAAACTTTGACGACTTGCGGAATCACATCCCCTGCGCGCTGCACCACGACCATGTCGCCGACGCGAATATCCTTGCGCTGGATTTCGTCTTCATTGTGCAAACTGGCATTGGACACAACAACGCCGCCCACCGTAACCGGCTGAAGTTTGGCCACTGGCGTGAGCGCGCCCGTGCGCCCTACTTGAATTTCGATCTCCACTAATTGCGTAATGGCCTGTTCCGGAGGAAATTTATGGGCAATTGCCCAACGCGGCGCGCGCGACACATAACCCAGCCTGTCTTGCCAATCGAGCCGATTGACCTTGTAGACCACGCCGTCGATGTCATAGTCGAGACGCGACCGTTGCAACTCGATTTCGCCATAGGCTTGCAATATCTCGTCAACGTTTTGGCAAAGACGCATGAGCGGATTGGTCGGAAAGCCCGCATCGCGAAGATAATCGATGACCTCTATCTGTGTCCGACCCGGGATCCGGCTCATCTCTCCCCAGGCATAAGCAATGAAACGCAACGGACGACTGGCCGTTATGGACGGATCAAGCTGCCGCACAGAGCCGGCCGCCGCGTTACGCGGATTGGCGAAAACAGGCTTGCCCTCCTTTGTTTGCCGTTCATTGAGTTGCGCGAAGTCTTGGTGACTCATGAAAACTTCGCCGCGAATCTCCATTGTCTCGGGCAAGTCTGGCGCGGCAATATGCTGCGGTATGTCGCTTATCGTGCGAAGGTTTCGGGTGATATCCTCGCCAACCTGTCCATCGCCTCGCGTAGCACCGAGCACCAAGTCGCCGCGTACATATCGCAGTGACGCCGACAGCCCATCGATTTTGGGCTCTGCGGTCAATGCCAGGGTTTCCCGGTCGAGTCCCAAGAAACGGCGGACCCGGTTATAAAAATCCTCAACATCGTCATCGCTGAAGGCGTTGCCGAGGGAAAACATCGGTTGGGCATGGCTGACTTTTTCAAACTTTTCGGCAGGTGCGGCGGCGACCCGCAAGCTTGGACTGTCGGGCCGAATGAGGTCGGGAAACCGTCGTTCGATAGCGTCATTTCGCCGCCTTAACGCGTCATAGGTCGCATCGGCAATGACCGGGCGGTCCTTTTGATGATAAGCTCGATCATGATCTGCGATTTCCCGGGCCAGTCGGGCAAGCTCGGATTTTGCCTGCCCTCGGGTGAGGTCGGCAATGTCGATATCTTTTGAACGCGCCTTTGCCATGTTTCTCGGTTTCGAACTCACCCGGCCGTTCCGGTCTTGTCCAATGCACTGGTGTGAGACAACAGCCGCACGGCAGCCGAACGGGCTTCATCGGTAATTTGTGCGGCCGACAACATGCGTGCAATTTCCTCTATCCGTTGGTCATGGGTTAATCGGTGAACGTCGGTTATTGCCGTGTTCGACTCGGTTCGTTTTTCAACACGCAAGTGATGGTGGGCGCGCGCAGCCACTTGGGGTGAATGGGTCACCATGAGCACTTGGGCATCATGGGAGAGCCGCGCCAACCGCTCGCCCACCGCATCCGCTACGGCACCGCCGACGCCGCGATCCACCTCATCAAAGATCATGGTGGGCGTCGTCCCCCTGCGCGCCAAAGCCACTTTCAAAGCTAAAACGAAGCGCGCCAGCTCGCCACCGGAGGCAATTTGCGTAAGCGGGCCGCTCGGCGTCCCCGGATTAGTCGACACCAGATAGCGCACGCGATCGATCCCATAAGGACCGGCCTTGTCTGAATCGACACTTTCGACGGCCACATTGAACACGGCTTTTTCCAGCTTTAAGGGAGGAAGTTCCATGGCTACGGCAATATCCAGCTTTTTTGCCGCTTTGCGCCGTTTAGCCGACAAACCCTTGGCGGCTTGAAGAAATGCCTGATGTTTTCGGACAGCGTCTTTTTCCAGTTGAGCCAAATGATCCTGACGATTGTCCAGTCGAGACAATTGCGCCTCAAAATCTCTCCGGACAGCCGCCAGACCATTCACGTCGATATTGTATTTCCGGGCTGCGGCGCGCAAGGCAAACAAGCGCTCTTCCGCTTGTTCAAGTTTATGATCATCGAATTCCAGAGTGTTGATTACCGCTTCAATACTTACCCGCGCTTCATTGGTCTCGACAAGCGCCCGATCAAGCGCCGCGACAATATTGTCCAGAACGCCGGGCACCTTTGCCGACGCACGCTCTAGGCTCTTGAGCGCGCCGTTGAGTCGGGAATCAAGACCTCTGTCATCGGTCAGGGCAGCCCGTGCCTCAGCCAAATCGCGCGATATCTTTTCGGCATTCATGAGTGTGGCCCGTTCCAGCGCCAAGGCCTCTTCTTCATTGTCTTGAAGAGATAAGTTCCCCAATTCCTCTATGGCATGACGCAGATAAAGCGCGTCGGCGTCGGTGTTGCGGGTCATTTCGCGCTCTGCTTTCAGCCTGTCATTTGATTGTGTCATCAAGCCGTAGGCCACGCCCACTTGCGCAACGGTCTTTTCTAGGGCGCCGAATGAATCAAGAAACTCTCGGTGCACAGCGGGATTGAGCAAGACGCGATCGTCGTGCTGCCCATGAACCTCAAGAAGCAGTTCGCCTATCTCCTGCAAGGTGGCAACGCTGACCGGCTGATCATTGATAAAGGCGCGGCTGCGGCCATCTGCCGAAACAAGACGCCGCAAAATGAGCTCGGGCCCCTCACCCAGCCCATTCGTCGACATTATTCGCCAAACTTGGTGGTCTAACGAAACCTCGAATTCAGCCGTAACCGATGCCTGGGCTTGTCCCGCGCGAATAAGCGAGCGGTCGGCGCGCGCGCCGGTTGCCAGGCTCAGAGCATCAAGAAGGATTGATTTGCCGGCGCCCGTCTCCCCGGTAAGCACCCACAAGCCCGGGCCGAACTCCAAATCTAATCGCTCGATTAGAACAACGTCGCGAATCGACAAGCCAAGGAGCATAGGCCGAGTTCACCCGAATCATTAGTGAAGATTGTTAGCAACCGCAACCGAACTAAAAAACAGTACCCCAAGCGCGGCTTATCCAAGACCTCTTATCTTCAGAAGGTTGCAGATCACGTTTAACCAAAAGACCATAACTATCCTGATACCACCTGCTTCCGGGATAGTTAAAACCAAGTATGGCCGCCGCTGTTTGCGCCTCCTCCGTCAAGCCAAGCGTGAGATAGGTTTCGGTCAATCGATGCAGCGCTTCGGGTACATGCGTAGTGGTTTGGTAGTTCTCTACGACCGTGCGAAATCGGTTGACGGCGGAAATCAATTGACCCCGGGTAAGATAATAACGTCCCACATCCATCTCCTTGCCGGCGAGATGATCGCGGGTCATATCGATCTTGATGCGGGCATCCCGCGAATATTCAGTTTGCGGATAGCGCCGTACAATCCCCTGCAGAGAATTAAGCGCCTTCACCGTCATTTCCTGATCTCGCCCTACGTCCGAGATTTGCTCATAATAGCAGATCGCAATTAAGTAATAGGCATAAGGCGCATCGCGATTTCCCGGGTGCAAAGCAATGAACCGCTGAGCGGCATTAATCGCCTCTTGGTATTTGTTACTCCGATAGTAAGAGTAGGCCGACATAAGCATTGAGCGACGCGCCCACACCGAATAAGGATGCTGGCGCTCGACCTCGTCAAAATAGAGAGCTGATTCGCGGTAATTCCTGTCCGCCAGCTTGTCGACGGCAATGTTGTAGAGCGTCTCTACGGGTCGTTCTACATAATCAAGCTGATCGCTGTCACTGGAGCATCCGCTCACCACAAGTGCCAAGGAAATCGCCAACCCGGCAAAGGTCGAGCTCAAAAGCCGGCAACCTAGGGTCCTTCCGGTTTTGATAGAATCAAAACCGGACCCTAAGGTGTTGTTTTGTCGTGTTTCCGGACGGAAAACCGCTATCCACTTTTCCTGGAAACACTCCAGAGCGTTTCCGAACTTAACAGACTCGCAAAAACGCTCTGGTCGCAAATTTTGACCACTACGCATTCAATTCTTCTCCCTTACCGGCTTCTCTGCCGAGGCCTGGGCCGTGACCGCTAGAGCGCATTCACAAAAAGTGTACGCGGTTTTTGGGTTCGAATGCGCGACCAATAACAAATCTAGACCCCCGTTCCCTGATTCAATGAATTGCGAACGGGGGTCTAGCGTGGCCGACGCTTAGACGCACGGGCTCCCGTTATCAAGCGTTTTAGCGCAATCAATCGGCCAGGGCCATAGATCCGCGGCTCGATCCGGAAGAATCGGGCGGAAATCCCGAGCCCTAACAGAGCCTATTCCAGGGACCGGTATCACCAAAATCCGACGACCGATCCAAATTTGCCCACAAACGTATAGTCTTGTATGCATACAACTTCTTCCAGAATTCAGAAAGGCCAAGCGCCGCGAAATTGAGATTGACTGAAAATCAAGATTCTACTAAAGGTATAGTCGTTTTGGTATACCAAGTGCGGCTCTGCTGGCTCTCTGCACCTTATCAGCACAGCAAACCTTGGACGAGCCCCGATACAATTTATGGAGTAATGAGATGGTAGGGCAAAAAAGTACAGGCAGCGCCAGGCTCGCGCAACGAATCGACGAATATGTCGGGCAACGCATACGCGAACGCCGCACCGCCCTTGGACTGACGCAGGAGCAGCTGGCGGCCGCTTTGAGAATTTCCTACCAGCAGGTCCAAAAATATGAGACAGGTTCGAATCGGGTAAGTGCCGGGCGCCTGTATGAAATTGCCAAGCATCTGAATACGGACGTCGGCTACTTTTTCCAAGGCGCCGAGCCCGATGCCCCTTCCGAACCTCTGCCCCATGGGGGACGCAACCGGACAACCATCGAGTTGGTGCGAAATTTCGACCAAATCAACGACACGACAATCCGACAGGCCGTGTCGGGCTTGGTCAAAAGTCTAACTAGCCGCAAGCACATCAATATGAGCGCGTGACACAAATCGGCGGCGTCCTTAAACGCCGCCAGTCACCAGATAGAGCATTTTCGAGCGAAGTGGACACCGGTTCGCGTTAAGAAAATGCGACCAAACAAAAACTTAGAGCGTTTTCGCGATTCTGTTAAGTTCGGAAACGCTCTAGATCGGAAGATGGGGACTCGTTAAGCGAGCTCGACGGAAACCGCCTGTTCGGCCGATTGCCCCTGTGTCGCACGCGGTAAGGTACGCTGCTCAATATCAAGCGCCGGTTCATAGACCCATGCATCGGGGGTATTAAAGAGATTGCGCAACAAACCGTAATTCAGCGTATGGCCCGACCGCGACCCTATAAAGCGCCCAATAAGAGGCCCGCCCGCCAAATAGAGATCACCGATTGCATCCAGAATTTTGTGCCGAACAAATTCATCGGCATAGCGCAGGCCGCCCTTATTCAAAACATCACCACCATCGATCACGACGGCGTTTTCGAGCGATCCTCCTAGCGCACGCCCGCTGGTCCGCAAGGTCTCCACATCCTTCAAGAATCCGAACGTGCGGGCACGGCTGATTTCCGCCTTAAATGCTGCCGGGCTAAAGTCGAACTGATATTTCTGATATTCGATCGCGGCGCTCGGAAATTCAATTTCCAATTCGACGCTAAAGCCATTACCTGGAGTCAACAAAGCAAATTTTTCGCCGTCCTCTATCCGTACTTCCTTGAGAATGCGCAAGAACCTTCTCGGGGCGTTCAATTCGACAGTCCCAGCACATTCGATCAGAAAGACGAAAGGCGCCGCACTGCCGTCCATGACCGGCACTTCGGAGCTATCAAGTTCAATCAGGACGTTGTCGATGCCGGATCCCACAAGAGCGGCCATGAGATGCTCGACGGTGGCAACTTCAACCCCCGCATCATTCACCAGAGTCGTGCCAAGCCGTGAATCGGCCACAAAGTCGTATCGCGCCGGAACTTTTTGCTGGCCACGCGGAACATCAATCCTCTTGAACACAACACCCGTCGAGGCCGGCGCCGGCCGCAAGCACATATGAACCTTTCGGCCGCCATGCAAGCCGATCCCGGTACACGAAATTTGGTGACGGATTGTCGTTTGCTGTTGAGTTTGCAACTTCACTAATACCTTCCAGAAGACGCGACCAGCCAATAAAACGATCTAACCCAACGCTTAAACCCAAAACAATGAACAAGGGCTTTACACTAGGCTCTTAGCTTCTGTCGCATGACTCTGGCCCCCACTGTCGTCCCCGTTTCACCTCGGCTGCGGTACTACCGCAAACCAACCCACACCCTATTCTTAACAATCCTAGAGGCCGGCGCCAAAACAACTCTTTATTACGGAATATTACGCCAGACGGGTTTGAGGATCGCAAGCATCGCCACCAATAACGGGAAATACTCGAGC
>SMXP01000018.1 GCA_004356335.1 Alphaproteobacteria bacterium
GTTCACGCAAATCAACAGAATAGGGCCGGGTCATCAGATACCTCCATCAATGTGGTGGAATCCAATGAATCACAATCTACAACAAATGAGAATCCCCCAAATGATTCCGCCAGATCGGAAAATGCTCTAGATTTGTTATTGGTCGCGCATTCGAACCCAAAAACCGCGTACACTTTTTGTCAATGCGCTCTAGAAGGTCAAAGTCGACAATGGCGAAGATTACTTATATCGAGTTTGACGGCACGGAACATATCGTCGATGTGGCGAAGGGTCTGACGGTAATGGAAGGCGCCGTCAAGAATATGATTTCCGGGATCGATGCCGATTGCGGCGGTGCCTGCGCCTGTGCCACGTGCCACGTTTATGTTGACCCGGACTGGATCGGCAAGACCGGTGACGTCAGCGAAATGGAAACCAGCATGCTCGATTTCGCCGAGGAGGTTAAACAGAATAGCCGCTTATCCTGTCAGATTCAGGTAAGTGACGATTTGGATGGTCTGGTTGTCAGGATACCCGAGGCGCAGTTTTAGCAAACAAAGCAAGAATATTCGGATTGGGGACGCTTCATTCGGCGGCCGTTTTATCTCGCGTGTCGGCCGCGGCCGGTTTGGCGACGGTCGGCAAATGACAGACCACTTTGGTGCCGACGCCGGGCGTCGATTCCAACGACACCCAACCGCCATGCAATTCGACAAAACTACGCACCAAAGAAAGACCTAAACCCGCGCCGCGGCGTCGCCCGTTTGTCGAACGGCTCTCGAACCGGTCAAACACCGTCGCCTGATCTTCCGGTGCAATGCCGTAACCCGTATCGCTCACCCACAAGCGAACCTCGTCTCCAGACCGATCTCCGCCCACGGTGACGGTACCATCATCATTTGAGAAGCTTACGGCATTGGAAATCAGATTAAACAGGATTTGGCGTAACCGCCGTTCGTCGGCGTGAATAGAACCCAACTGCCGCCCTGCTTCGATTTTGATATGAATACCTTTGTCGCGGGCCTTTCGCCCCGCAAGGTCGCGGGCATTTGTCACCAGCGCTTTGACATCCACATCGGATAGCTCCAGCGACATGATACCGGCTTCGATTCGCGCTAGATCCAAAATATCATCGATCAGAATCTTGAGCTGATTGGATGCATCGAGAATGGACGATGTATAATCCTTTTGTCGCTTCGATAGGCGGCCGACGACGCCGCTTCCCAACATTTCGGTAAAACCTTTGATACTGGTGAGCGGGGTCCGCAATTGATAAGACACATGGGACAGGAATTCAGACTTAAGGCGATCTGATGTCTCCAATGCTTCGGTTCGCTCCCGCAAAGCCTGCGTAATCCGCGTCGTATCGGTCACATCCAAGCAAGTCAGAAGCGTCGCGCCATCGGGCAATGGCAAAAGCGCATAGTCGATAAAAGATCCATCCGTGCGCTCTAATCGCCCGGTGAGAGGATGCCGCTCATCGCTGAAAGAGGTCACTCGCTCCGCCATGCGATTCCATTCTTGCTCATCATCGAACAGCGGCCGGCACCATTCCACCACCCGCGCGAAATGTGGATTTTGTTCGAGTTTCTTCTGACCCAACCGCCAAATAATGACAAAGGACTCATTATACAATTGGAGTTTGCCGTCGCTGCCGAACACAGCCACGCCTTCGCTCAAATTATCGAGCATGGCTCTTTGCACGTTAGTCAGAGTATTGAGTGACGTTTCCAAGCGGAAGCGGTCGGTAACGTCCTCGTAAAGAAACAGAAGGCCGCCCATAGGATGAGGCTGGCAAGCCACCCGAAGATGCCGTGAGTCGGGCAGGTGCCATATTTCGTCAGGTTGCTGAGTGATCTTTTTGTAGATATCAAGGCGTTGCTTCTTCCACCCCTTAAAGTCTACTTGCTCCGGCAACATCCGTTTTTCTCGCAACCGGTCAAGAACTTCACCGTCGGACGGGCGCGAATCAAGCCATGCCGGATCCAGTTTCCATAAATTAGTGTAGGCCTGATTGTAATATTGCAACTTTTGATCGGGACCAAAAATGGCGACACCGGTTGCCACCTTATCGAGCGTTTCACTATGCGCTGCTAGGTGGCGTTCCAATTCTTGCTCTGCCGCATCTTTGCTCGTGACATCCAGCGCCATACCGACATAGCCGGTGTCATGCGGCATTTCGATGATATCGAAGGCGCGCCGTTCGCCGTTGATCAGCACATAATGCTGTTCGCTGTCCGACTCCTGTGATTCCTTAACGCGGTCGGTCAACGCTCGCGCACTGGAATCAAGTTCCACGGACCGGCTAACGACCTCTTCCGGGCTATCCACATCGACCGCATCGGCGAAAGCTTGATTAACCCATGTCAGCTTCATGTCCTCTGATCGGCGCCAAACAGGAAACGGCGCGTTGTTAAGCAGACCACGCAACTGACGGCTTTCTTCGCGCAAATCCTCTATCTTATCTCTCAGTGTACTGACACTTCGGGCTTTCAAGGTTATGTCGGTCATCCAAACAACGGCTTGGGCGCCGGCCGGCTGGCCGTTTATCTCAATTTCTCGGCCGTCAAATCCCGTCACAATCATAGAAAAGGTGGTGCCGTTCCAACGCAGGTCCTGGATCGCCTCCAAAAGGTTTGGCCTGACCTCACCGATCGATCGGTTATCCTCTGACCGCCCTGGGGTAACCGCAAAATCAGCCGGTCTTATTTCCTGTTTTGAAAGCCCATCAAGAATGTTTTCGATTGGCGTCGCCCCGTCGCTTTTTTCGGCATATTTAAGCAATGTCGCCAAGGTGGCGGGGTTGCCCAGCACTTTGGGTCGCCCCCAACCCTCAGCAGGGCTTTCAATGTCTTCATCCCAAATGACCACGAGATCGGGCTGGCAATTGAATATGGTCTCAGCACGATCGAGCTTGGCCTCAAGCACGGCGAAACGATTGCGCCATTGGGTCGAAATAGTCCGCGCCCCATGGCCCAGCCTGACGGCCCACAGACCGGCCCCGACGGCCAGCAAAACGGCCGCCAATGTCATCACGACCGCAACCATACCGAATCCCGGATCGGCCCTCTCAGGTGTGGCCGGCCGCGACACGGCAACCGGCGGCGTCGCCATTGCATCGTTCGGCGCGACCCGTAGAGCCGGCTGTGAAAACAGCGTTTCCCCTAGGGGGATATCCGCTTGGAGGGGCAGGTCGATCGAAAGCGGCAGCGCCAAGTCCTCGGGCCGGACGGAAAACAAGAATTGCACGTCGCCCAGCGGCTCGATCGGGTCGGCAGTGTCCGCTGTAAGCGCTGGGGAGCCGCCGCCGTCCGGGACGACAAGGGCCTCTATCGCTGTATCGGCCGCCTGGGTATTGGCCGCCTCGGCATCCGCCGTTTGCGCCTGCCCAGCGCTGGGCCAGACGTCCGCCCAGCCCAAGATAAGCAGCAATCCAGCTATCCAAGTAAATGTTTTGGTCATACGCGCCATCCGCCCAGCCGCTCCGGGTGTCCGCATCGTTTTCAGGATTCTAAGGCTATCGATCTGCCGATATGACCGGAATGCCGCTGCGGGCCGCATCTCGACCTTCCGTCCCTAGAGCATTTTCGAGCGAAGTAGGACACCGGTTCGCGTTAAGAAAATGCGACCAAACAAGGGCTTAGAGCGTTTTCGCATTCCGTTGAGTCCGGAAACGCTCTAGGCAGCCATCTGCCACGGAATTCCGCCGTAACTGCACGCACGACTAGTAGGAATACTGCTGAAACCCGCCGGTTCCAGAATGAACTCCGCATCTTTTGGCCTCTCAATGGGCGCTATCGAACCCTGGAACGCTGGAGTCTGTCAACCGCTTAAAGAATGTAACTTAGAGTTGTAAGTTCTCAATAGCGATAATGCTCGGATTTGAACGGCCCGGTTTTCTCAATTCCTAAATATTCCGCCTGTTCCGAGCTCAATTGCGTCAGTTTTACACCCAGGCGCGGCAGGTGAAGCGCCGCCACCTTTTCGTCCAAATGCTTGGGCAACACGTAAACCTGATTGGCATATTTGCCATGGTTTTGCCACAGCTCGATTTGAGCCAGTACTTGATTGGTGAACGAGGCACTCATCACAAAGCTGGGATGGCCGGTGGCACAGCCCAAATTCACCAATCGCCCTTCGGCCAAAAGGATAATTCTCTTACCGTCCGGGAATTCGATTTCGTCAACTTGTGGCTTGACGTTATGCCACTTATAATTGCGCAGTGCGCTGACCTGAACTTCCGAATCAAAGTGGCCGATATTGCACACGATGGCGCGGTCTCTCATTTCGCGCATATGATCGACAGTAATGACGTCCTTATTGCCGGTCGCCGTCACGAAAATATCGCCGACCGGTGCCGCGTCTTCCATTGTGGTGACCTCAAAGCCCTGCATTGCCGCCTGTAGGGCACAAATCGGATCGATTTCCGTCACCATGACACGCGCACCTTGGCTGCGCAGGGATTGCGCCGAGCCCTTACCGACATCGCCGAAACCGCAAACCACGGCAACCTTGCCCGCCACCATCACATCCGTCGCGCGCTTGATGCCGTCGACCAAGCTTTCCCGGCAGCCATATAAATTGTCGAATTTGGACTTGGTCACGGAATCGTTCACATTGATGGCGGGCATTTTGAGCGTGTCCGCTTTAACCATGTCATAGAGACGCAAGACACCTGTGGTGGTTTCCTCCGAGACGCCCACGATATCATCCAGCAGATTGGGATATTTCTCGTGCATCAATTGGGTCAGGTCACCGCCGTCATCCAGCAGCAAGTTAGGATGCCAGCCGTCAGCACCCTTGATCGATTGATCGACGCACCACCAATATTCTTCTTCCGTTTCCCCTTTCCAGGCATAGATCGGCACGCCGCTGGCGGCGATGGCGGCGGCGGCATGGTCTTGGGTCGAGAAGATATTGCACGACGCCCAGCGGACGTCGGCACCCAAACGGCATAACGTTTCGATCAGCACCGCCGTCTGAATTGTCATATGAATACATCCGGTAATGCGGGCGCCTTTGAGCGGTTGGCCTTGACCATATTCCTCGCGTAGCGCCATGAGACCGGGCATCTCGGTCTCGGCGATGGCGATCTCCTTACGGCCCCAATCGGCCAATGAAATATCCGCGACCTTATGGTCTTCCTGACCGATTACGTCACTTTCAGCCATTTAGGCGCTCTCCTCCATAAAAGTTCAGGGATAGATGTGGTGCGCGACCAATAGGGCGCTCCCAAGGGGCGCTTATATAGCAGCCGTCTGGGGAACCCACAAGGACTATATAAAGATATCTTTATATTGCAATATCGGTCGAGCGGCGGCCTTGCTCACCGGCTAATTTTCATGGAATTTAGCCTCAACCAGCGCCTTCAGCGCCGTTATGGCCTGTTTGCCGTCATTGCCTTTCGCGTGCACTTCGAGAATCGTGCCGCTGCCTGCGGCCAACATCAAAAGTCCCATGATGGACCGCCCATCCACAGAGATACCGTCTCGGGTCACCGTGATCTCGGCATGGAATTCGCTCGCCAGCTTGACGAATTTAGCGGCGGCGCGGGCGTGCAGTCCCTTACTATTGGCGATGGTCAATAGGCAAGTATGACCGCGATCGTCGCCCAAGCCTTCGGCCCCGTTATCTTGCGTCATGGTGCCGGCTCCAACCCAGCTA
>SMXP01000019.1 GCA_004356335.1 Alphaproteobacteria bacterium
CGCGGCTTTTTAGGGTTCGGCCTGCCTATAGTTGTCACGAACAAAACGTATACCGAAGATTATTCGACTGGGGCGGTTATGACTCAGCCTCTGTTCCGCGGTTTTCGAACGATCAATTCGACAAAAGAAGCAAAGGCGCGCGTCCGCGCCGGCCGTGCTGATTTGTGGACAATAGAGCAACAGGTCTTGTTGGATGCGGTTGCCGCTTATCGGGATGTCATTCGAGATGGGGCGACTATTGAGCTAAATGAAAACAACGTACGAGTGCTTCAACGGCAATTGGAAGCGTCGGAAGATCGGTTTCGCGTGGGTGAAATTACGCGGACGGATGTGGCGCAAGCGACCGCGCGCCTGAGTTTGTCTAAATCAAATCTTTCCCAGGCCCGGGCTGTCCTGGCGGAAAGTCGCGCGCGCTACCAAGTGGTTATTGGTCAGGCACCGGGAAGCCTTGATGCGACCACGCCGATGCCGAATTTACCCGCCGGTCTGAAAACAGCTATTGCCATAGCCTTGGATAACAATCCTGGTTTGATTTCGGCGAGGGAAAACGAAGAGGCGGCAAAATATAGTGTGTCGGTGCAGAAGGGCGGGCTGTTGCCGAGCGTGAACATACAGGTGCAATACCGCCAAAATGAGGAAACGGCACGCAAGAAAACGCAGAGCACGAATTACTCCGTGGCGGCGCAGGCCTCATTACCGCTTTATCAAGGAGGCGCGCAATATTCTCGCATTCGGCAGGCGAAAGAGGGCTATAGCCAAGCCCGTATTCAAGTGGCTGAACGGCGTAGGGCGGTGATCGGATCGACGACCACGGCCTGGGAAAATTTGGTCGCTGCCACGGCCACCATCGAATCGGACAAAGAGCAAGTGAGGGCCAACGAAATCGCCTTTGACGGTGTTCAGCAAGAAGCGCAAGTGGGCTCGAGGACGACGCTCGATGTGCTCGATGCGGAACAGGAATTGCTCAACGCCCAGGTCGCCCTGGTTCGCTCTCAAAGAGAGGAATTCGTCGCCGCATACCAATTGCTTTCGGCGGTCGGGACATTGACCGCGGAGGACCTAGGTTTGCCGGTCGATCTCTACGACCCGGAGGTCAATTATGAGGCGGTTGACGGCAAGTGGATCGGTTTCGGCACAACCAGCGACTGATCCTGTGAGATTCGCAAAGAGGCCATCTTAAAAATCATAAGAAAATAGACGCGGTGGGCGTGTGCACCATTGCCAACCCCCCATTCTCGTTGCACAATTGTTAACCACTCTTTTGTACAAAGGAAGGATGGGCTCGTTAGGCAGTAGTTGCCTAAAGGCACCAAGGCGGTTGCTCAGCGGGTTCCGATTCTTCGAAAGCAAAGACAGTAAGTTCTATGGCCGACCAAGAATCCGAGCAAGAACCCACTATGGAGGAAATTCTCGCCTCCATCAGGCGTATTATTTCTGAGGAAGACGAAACCCCCGCCGAAGAGGCTGTTTCTGAGGAGCCGGCAGCAGAGGTCGTCCAAGACGAGCCAGAGCTATCTGCCCCTGAAGAACACGAAGGTGAGGAATCCGAAGGCGAGGAATTCCAACCGCCTCAGGAAGTTTATGAGGATGATCCCGTGACCGAAAATGCACTTAAAGAGGATTATGTCGACAAGGGTGTGGACAATCCGGTGATTGAGGAACCTTCCCCTATGGCGCCCGATGAGCCCGTTGTCCGGGACGCACCGGAAATCGAAGAGGGCCTGTTGAGCGCCGATGCCGCGGTTGCGACGTCCGCTGCCTTCGGCGATCTAAATCGCACGCTTACGGTCTCCTTGGGCGAAGGAAAAACGGTCGAGGCCATTGTCGGTGATTTGCTGCGGCCGTTGCTGAAAAGTTGGCTCGATCAGCATCTGCCGCCACTTGTTGAACAGATGGTACAAGAGGAAATCGAGCGGCTCGCTCGGCGGCGCCGGCCTTCCTGATCGTCGGTCCACACAACGAACTTCCGGCTAGTCGTTAATAATTTCGGTCAAGGCGCTTGACCGGAGCCCCCCGCATTCGCACAAATTGCCCCTGGGTTGTATGTCTGGCCCGTCATTTGGGAATCGGCTGCAATTATGCTGGATAAGATTTATGCACCGCAAGAGGTTGAGAGGCGCCTGTACGATCAATGGGAAAGCGCCGGGGCCTTCAAATGTGGCCAAAGGCCGGACGCTGAGCCGTTCTGTATCGTCATTCCGCCGCCCAATGTGACCGGCAGCCTGCATATGGGGCATGCGCTCAACAATACGATCCAAGACATTCTGACCCGCTTTGAGCGGATGCGAGGCAAGGATGTGCTGTGGCAGCCCGGCATGGACCACGCCGGTATTGCCACCCAGATGGTGGTCGAGCGCCAACTCGAAAGCGAGGGCGATGTCCGTCGACAGGATCTGGGGCGCGAGGAATTCGTCAACCGGGTCTGGCAATGGAAGAAAAAATCAGGCGGCATGATCACGCAACAATTGCGCCGCCTGGGGGCGTCGTGTGATTGGAGCCGTGAGCGCTTCACCATGGATGACGGCCTGTCGCGCGCCGTCCTGAAAGTATTCGTCCAGCTCTATAAGGAAGGCCTGATTTACAAAGACAAGCGCCTGGTCAATTGGGATCCCAAACTTTTGACGGCGATTTCCGACCTTGAAGTCGAGCAAATGGAGGTGCAGGGGCACCTCTGGCATTTCAAATATCCCATCGAGGGCGAAGACGGCAGCTACATAATTGTGGCCACGACCCGGCCGGAAACCATGCTGGGTGATACCGGCGTGGCGGTTCATCCGGATGACGATCGGTATAAGGATCTGGTCGGCAAATTCGCCGTTTTGCCCCTTGTGGGTCGGCGGCTTCCTATTGTGGCGGACGAGTATGCCGATCCCGAACAAGGCTCCGGGGCGGTCAAGATCACGCCCGCGCACGATTTCAACGATTTTGAAGTGGGTCGTCGGCACGATTTGAAGCGGATTAATATTTTAGATCAGCACGGCCACTTAAATGACGACGTGCCCGAGTCCTATCGCGGTCTCGAGCGCTACGAGGCCCGCAAACGCATTGTTGAGGATATTGAGGCGCTGGGCCTTCTCCATAAGATCGAAGATCACACGCACACCGTTCCGTACGGCGATCGTTCCCATGTGGCAATCGAGCCTTGGTTGACGGATCAATGGTATGTCGATGCCAAGACGTTGGCCGGGCCCGCCATTGAGGCGGTTGAGAACGGCAGCATGACGTTCGTGCCCAAGAACTGGGAACGGACCTATTTCGAATGGATGCGCAACATTCGACCCTGGTGTATCTCGCGCCAACTCTGGTGGGGTCATCGCATACCCGCCTGGTACGGACCCGACGGGGAGATCTTCGTCGAACAATCGGAACAGGATGCCCACGCAGCCGCGCAAAAACATTACGGCAAGAATATCGAGCTTACCCAAGACGAGGATGTTTTGGATACCTGGTTCTCTTCCGCTTTGTGGCCGTTCTCCACACTTGGATGGCCGGACCAAACAGCCGAACTGAAACGCTATTACAAAACCGATATTTTGGTCACCGGTTTCGACATCATCTTTTTCTGGGTTGCCCGCATGATGATGATGGGACTGCATTTCATGAAGGAAGTGCCGTTTCACACGACCTATATTCATGCCCTTGTGCGCGATGAAAAAGGTCAAAAGATGTCGAAATCCAAGGGCAATGTGATCGATCCTTTGGATTTGATCGACAAATACGGCGCCGACGCGTTGCGCTTTACGCTGGCCGCCATGGCCACCCAGGGTCGCGACATCAAATTGTCGGAGAGCCGCATCGAAGGCTACCGCAATTTCGGCACCAAACTTTGGAATGCGGCGCGCTTTTGTGAATTGAACGAATGCACCGGCGGCGAGAAATTCGACCCCAAGTCGGTCAATCAAACGGTCAATCGATGGATTGCGGATGAGATCAACAAGACCGTCACTGCCGTCACCGACGGCATCACATCACACAAATACAATGAAGCGGCCGGTGCGATCTACCATTTCATTTGGCACGTATTCTGTGATTGGTATTTGGAATTGATCAAGCCGTTGCTCAACGGCACCGACGAAGATGCCAAGCGGGAAACCAGGGCGATGTGTGCTTGGGCCTTGGACCGATCGCTCATTCTGCTTCATCCCTTTATGCCGTTTATGACCGAAGAACTTTGGCAATTGTTTGGCGAGTTGGGAGTGGGTCGAGACACCATGCTCATTCTCGCATCGTGGCCGGATGACGACCCCCGCTTGGAAGACGCCGGCGCCTGTGCGGAAATGGATTGGGTCATTCGTTTGGTTAGCGAGGTGCGATCGGTCCGTGCGGAAATGAATGTCCCGGCCGGAGCTAAGATACCGCTGTTGATCAGGGATCCGTCCGAGCAAACCCTTGAGCGATTGGAGCGCCACAAGGTGGTGATCGAGCGTCTGGCCCGTCTGGACAGTGTAAGGTCGATCACAGACATACCCAGCGGGTCGGTTCAAACCTTGCTCGACGAAGCCACGTTGGTCTTGCCTTTGGCCGGCGTCATTGATCTTCACAAGGAAAAGGCGCGATTGGAAAAAGCAATCGCCAAGATGACCGGCGAGATCGGCAAAATCGACGCCAAATTGTCCAACCACAAATTTATGGCCAAGGCACCGGAAAACGTCATCCAAGAACAACACGCGCGCAAGACCGACGCGCAAGCCGCCCGGTCGAAACTGACCAATGCGTTGGAAAGACTCAAAGGCGCGGCATAACGGCCATTTGTTATCTTAATTCAATGCTTTATCCACCGGCTCTGGCTGCCTATGATCGGAGCGGCCAAGCTTGAGAACCAATGATACTTGTTGTTTCTAGGATCACGAATGATGGACGCCAAGAGGTTTGACAAAGCAAAACTGCCCAGCCGGCATGTCACCGAAGGTCCGACTCGGGCCCCTCATCGCTCTTATTACTACGCTATGGGGCTGTCCGAGGAAGAGATTCATCGTCCCTTCGTCGGTGTGGTGAGTGCCTGGAACGAGGCGGCGCCGTGCAACATCGCCCTTATGCGTCAAGCGCAAGCCGTGAAAAAAGGCGTCAAACAGAGCGGCGGCACACCCCGCGAATTCTGCACCATCACAGTGACCGACGGCATTGCCATGGGACACGAAGGCATGAAATCGTCCCTGGTATCCCGTGAGGTCATTGCGGATTCGGTCGAGCTGACTATGCGCGGCCATTGTTATGATGCGCTGGTCGGGTTGGCCGGGTGCGATAAATCATTGCCCGGAATGATGATGGCCATGCTCCGTTTGAATGTGCCGTCGGTTTTTATGTATGGCGGATCCATTCTACCCGGGAGATTCCAAGGTCGCGACGTTACGGTGGTCGATGTATTCGAGGCTGTGGGGCAACACCGCGCCGGCAAGATGTCCGACGCCGAGCTTTTTGAGCTCGAATGCGTCGCCTGTCCCGGGGCAGGGGCGTGTGGCGGTCAGTATACGGCAAATACCATGGCTTGCGTCTCCGAAGCCATCGGATTGGCCTTGCCGCTTTCTTCCTCAGCACCGGCACCCTACGAGAGCCGGGATGAGTATGCCGATGCCAGCGGCCGCGCGGTGATGAATTTGCTTGCACAAAATATTCGGCCACGAGATATCGTGACACGTGAGGCGTTGGAAAACGCCGCTACAATCGTCGCCGCGACCGGCGGCTCGACCAATGGTGGTTTGCATTTGCCGGCCCTGGCAAATGAGGTTGGTATTGATTTTGATCTGATGGCGGTTGCCGAGGTTTTCAAACGCACGCCCTATCTCGCCGACCTCAAGCCGGGCGGGCAATATGTCGCCAAGGACATGTACGATGCGGGCGGCATGCCGATCCTTATGCGCACGTTATTGGACGGCGGTTATCTACACGGAGATTGTTTGACCGTCACCGGTAAGACCATTGCGGAAAACCTTGAAGGGGTCGCGTTCGACTCCAATCAAAAAGTCATGCGGCCTTACGATAATCCCCTTTCGCCGACCGGAGGGCTGGTCGGCCTGACCGGCAATTTGGCGACCGAAGGGGCCATCGTGAAAGTCGCCGGCATGGCCATGCTTCAATTCACCGGTCCCGCCCGATGCTTTGACTCCGAAGAAGACGCGTTCGAGGCGGTGGATCAGGGTCGCTACCAGGAGGGCGACGTGATCGTCATCCGTTATGAGGGGCCCAAAGGCGGCCCCGGCATGCGCGAAATGCTGTCCACCACGTCGGCGCTTTACGGCCAGGGCATGGGCGACAAGGTGGCGTTGATCACCGATGGACGGTTCTCCGGCGGCACCCGCGGTTTCTGTGTGGGCCATGTGGGACCCGAAGCGGCTTTGGGCGGTGCCATCGGATTGCTGCGGGATGGCGACATCATTTCCATCGATGCCGACGCCGGGACCATTAACGTGGAGCTGAGCCATGAGGAATTGGCCAAGCGCAAAGCGGCTTGGAAACCGCGCCTGAACGATTTCGGGTCGGGCGCTTTATGGAAATATGCCGAGCAGGTCGGTCCCGCCTACCAAGGCGCCGTGACACATCTCGGCGCGCGCGGCGAACGCCAATGCTATGGGGATATCTGAATCGATCACTCGTCCAAGACGCACCAGATAGGTACGTGATCGGACGGCTTCTGCCATCCCCGCACATAGGCATCGACATCGCAATCGCCCAATCTATCGGTCGCTTGCGGCGATAATAGAAGATGATCGATGCGCAGGCCGTGATCTTTCGGCCAGGCGCCCCGTTGGTAATCCCAGAATGTGTAAAGATGTGGCTCGGCATGCCGGACCCGAAACGCATCGGTCAGGCCGAGATGGCTGAGGGTGTAAAATTTAGCGCGGGTTTCATAGACGAAAAGCGCATCATCCGCCCACGCTTTGGCATCGTAGACATCATCGGAGGTCGGAATCACATTATAATCGCCGGCCAGCACGAATTCCTCCTCTTGTTCGAGCAAGGATTTGGCGTGCGCGATCAGGCGGTCCATCCATTTGAGTTTATACGGAAATTTTTCACTGTCCCGCGGATTGCCGTTGGGCAGATAGAGCGAGGCCACGCGCACCGGCGCCCGGTCGGTCGGAATCAACGCGTCGATAAAGCGCGCCTGATCATCTTGGCGATCGCCCGGTAGACCACGGCGAACGTCCTCCAAAGGACGCTTCGACAGCAAGGCCACACCATTGTAGGCTTTTTGGCCGTGCACGGCGACGTTATAGCCGAGATCCTCAAAAGCCTCGCTTGGGAACGTTTCGTCGACGGTTTTAATTTCCTGCAGACACACCACATCGGGTTCCGCTTGTTTCAGCCAGTCCACCACATTAGCCAGCCGAGCTTTGATGGAATTGACGTTCCACGACGCAATTTTCATGGGGCATTGTCCCGGATGTGACAAGCAAAGGGCTTGAAGTTTGGATCGCCAGCTTGGCTCAATAGCACAGGCGGACAGTGATGTCAGATGGAGAAGGACGTGCCGCATCCGCACGAGCTGGTGGCATTGGGATTGTGGACTTTGAAGGCGGCACCGATCAGGCTGTCCACGTAATCGATTTCGGACCCTTCGAGGAACGGCAGAGAGACCGGGTCAATCACAACCCGCACGCCGTCCCGTTCGATGATCAGATCATCGTCATTTTTCTCGTCGACCAGATCGAAGCCATATTGGAATCCTGAGCATCCGCCGCCCGACACGGAAACCCGCAGCAGAGCTTGGCGATCTTCGGATTTCAAGATCGTCGAGATTTGTGCGGCAGCTGAGGCGCTTACGGTGACTTGTGCTTCTGGCATGTTAATTTTGGATCCCGAAATTTCATACGATCAATCATAGGGTATTTAGCGGTTTGTCGCAAAACCCTCGCTCTGTCTATGTAATATAGACCAATATCTTGTCAATTGGTGTAACCACCTTAACCGCTTAATCGACTCCTATTTTAGCCGCCCGACGGAAAACAGACCATGTCCCGGCCAAGCGAAAAAACGGCAGCATTTGAGCCAAATTCCGCCTTTGCGCGGGGACGGGCGCCCTATGCCAGTTGGCCGGAGGCGAGCCGGGGTCGCGTCTTTGCCGAGCCGGAGAGTCCGACCCGGTCATGCTTTCAGCGCGATCGGGACCGCATTATCCATTCGACGGCATTCAGGCGGCTCAAGCACAAGACACAGGTTTTCGTCTATCACGAGGGCGACCATTACCGCACGCGATTGACCCATTCGCTGGAGGTCGCCCAGATCGCTCGTTCCATCGCGCGCGTTTTGGCCCTTGATGAGGATTTGGCCGAAGCGCTGGCGCTGTCCCATGATTTGGGACACCCGCCATTCGGCCATGCGGGTGAGGCGGCGTTGGCTCGATCCATGTCCCGCTATGGCGGCTTCGATCACAATGCGCAAACCTTGCGTATCGTAACCAAGCTGGAACATCGCTATGCGGAATTCGACGGCCTAAATCTCACTTGGGAAAGTCTGGAAGGTATCGTCAAACATAACGGCCCGCTGGTCGATAGTTCGGGTGTCAGGGCGGTGCCAAAATCCATGTCGGAATCGTATGATCGATTGGACGAGTTGGATCTTGGGTCCTATCCGTCGGCTGAAGCTCAGGTGGCGGCGCTATCGGACGGCATCGCGTACAACAATCATGACATTGACGATGGCCTCAGGGCCGGGTTGTTCGCCGTGGACGATTTGTTGGCGCTGCCTTTTGTCGGCCGCGTTTTTTCCGATCTTATGGATCGCTATCCGGGACTGGAGATGAGCCGGCTCATTCATGAAGCGGTGCGGCGCATGATTTCCGATATGATCGAGGACGTTCTTCGAGAAACTCAAAGCCGGTTGGCGGCGTTTAAGCCCGAAACAGCCAACCATGTGAGAAATCTCGGTTCGCCTCTTATTGCTTTTTCTCAGGAGATGCAGGCTAACGATAAAGCATTAAAGGCCTTTTTGACCGCGAAGATGTACCGTCATGACAAAGTCATAAGCATGACCCGCAAGGCGCAACCGGTGATCGGGGACCTGTTCGATTTGTTCTTGGCCGCGCCGGATCGATTGCCTGCCGAATGGTATGCCCAATGCAACGGTCCGAACACCATGGAAACCGCAAAAATAGTGTGCGACTTTATCGCGGGCATGACGGATCGGTTTGCCTTCGACGCACATAAGCGCCATCTGTCTTTATGATGAGAAAACGTAGATCCTTTGGCGAACTATTATCTTCACCCAAGGGATGATATGGGTTGTGTCTTATGCTGCCCGAGCTAAGCTGGATGGTACACTTCAGCGGAAGTAATGATTCGCAATGCTAAGCAGGCGATGAAGGGATAACCGGCCTGTCGACCGGGCCGCAAATTCAGCGCTTACACGCCAGGAGCCCTCTAGCGATGACCGATACGGATCGCGGTACCTACGCCCCCTTGCCGGACGAACCGGACTTCGAGGTAGACGAATACGAAGACGATTACGGGCGCGGCCCCTTCATACTCTTTGTTGCGGTTGTTGTTTTGATCGCTTTTGCCGGAGTCGTTTACGTGGCTTATCAGCAAGGCATTCAACAAGGTATTCGTCAGGGTCTCAGCTCTGACTTCCCACTCGTTGCCGCCGAGCCCGGGCCCCTGAAAGTGCCGCCGGAAGATCCCGGTGGTTTTGAAGAACCGTTCCAAGACACGTTTGTATTGAACAGTGAAATCGAAAGCCTGCCCGAAACTTTGCTGCCGCCGCCCGAAGAACCGATCGAGACACCTCTTTCCTCGGTGGCTTCAATCCCGGCAAGCACGGAACAATCGGTCGAGCGGGCAGAGCTGGAAATTTTGGTTATTGTGCCGGCCAGGAAGACGGCCGACTCTGATTTGCTTGTGGTGACCCCACCGCTTCAAGAAACGGTTGAAATTGTCACCGGTGCGACGGGACCGCCGCCGATTGATTCCGAGGCGACCGGATCGATACCGGAACAGGCGGCAACCGCCACAGAGGTCGCTCGAATCGACGCCCCCGATTTACCGTCACCTGCCGCCGAACAGCTGCAACCCGAGCCGTTCGAGCCGTCACAATCCCTGGCAACCAGAGCGCCGTCAGCGGCCAGTTCAGGCAATTTCGTTGTTCAAGTTGCGTCGGTGACCGACAGTGATTTGGCATTAGCAAAGCAGGCTGATGTGTCGCGCAAGCACGGTCCCATTCTCGCAGGACTGTCCTTTGACATTGAGTCCGCTGATCTTGGCGATCGAGGCATCTTCTATCGCGTGCGTATTGGCCCGTTTAACGATCGAAGTGGCGCCGGCGCGTTATGCGATAAACTTAAAGGCCGAGGTCAGGATTGCTACGTGACCACGCCCTGACGGCTAAGATCCAACATGACCCTTTCTGCTGCGATTTACGGACTTGCCGGTGTCAAACTGAGTGAGGCGGAAAGGTCGTTCTTTCGCGAAGCCGACCCTTGGGGGTTCATCATTTTCGCGCGGAATGTGAACGCGCCGGACCAGCTTAAAAAGCTAACGGACTCCCTACGAGACCTGACCGGCCGCGCCCAACTGCCCATACTGATCGATCAAGAAGGCGGCCGTGTCGCGCGCTTAAGGCCGCCCCAATGGCGTGCCGCGCCGAGCGGCGCCCGCTTTGGTGAGCTCTATGAGCGAAATGCGGCGGCGGCCTTGGAGGCGGTGCACCTGAATAGTCGATTAATTGGGCACGAACTGGCACAAATGGGCATAAATGTGGATTGCTTGCCGGTTTTGGATGTGCCTTTGGCCGGTAGCCACGACGTCATCGGTGATCGAGCCTATTCGACCAACCCGAGCCATGTCGCCGCCCTCGGACGAGCCGCGGCGGACGGCCTGCTCGAAGCCGGTATTTTGCCGGTGATCAAACATATCCCAGGTCATGGTCGGGCTTTGGCCGACAGTCACGACACGTTGCCCCATGTGACGGCGGCGCTCGAGCAATTGACAGGGAGCGATTTTGTTCCGTTTAAGGCCTTGGCAACCTTACCGCTCGCCATGACCGCCCACATCGTTTACGACGCCATCGATCCGGCGTTGCCGGCCACCCTGTCACCCATTGTCATTGAGCGGATTATTCGTCAACAAATCGGATATGACGGATTACTCATAACCGACGATCTGTCCATGACGGCCCTGTCGGGTGATTTTGTTCGGCGGACGCGGGATTGTCTTAGGGCAGGATGCGATATGGTGCTGCATTGCAATGGCAAAATGCCGGAAATGTCGGCCGTTGCGTCGGCATGCCCCGCCCTTGAGGGGGCCGCGTTAGACCGGGCTGAGCGCGCCTTGGCCTTATTGGGGCCAAAACCGGAGCCGTTGGACGAGGGTGCCATTGTGGCCCGGCTGGCCGAGCTGCTGGCGGAGGATGTGGCCTAAGATTTGTGCTAGGTTGATTTTATGAGTGAATCGGCGAATCAGGAAGAATCGTTTAGCGAGGACGTCGTGCCCCAAGGGCCGGCCATGACGGCCGCCCTCATTGTCGATGTGGATGGCTATGAGGGGCCCCTCGATGTCTTGTTGATGCTGGCGCGCGCCCAAAAGGTCGATCTCAGGAAGATTTCGATTGTCGCCCTAGTGGATCAGTATTTGAGCTTTATCGTGGCGGCAAAGCGTCTGCAATTGGAGCTGGCGGCGGATTATTTGGTGATGGCGGCGTGGCTCGCCTATCTCAAATCCCGCTTGGTCATCCCTGATCTGGAGAAAAAAGAAGAAGAGCTATCCGGCGAAGAAATGGCCGCACGATTGGCCTTTCAGCTGCAACGTCTTCAAGCCATGCGCGATTCCGGTGCACGTCTGATGGCTCGGCATCGACTGGGCCGAGATGTCTTTTCTCGCGGCATGCCGGAAGGCATCCGTTTGGTCCGAACCCCGGTCTATCAGGCGTCGATATATGATCTGCTGAAGGTTTACTCGGAGCAGCGCATTCGCGGCATTAGCCATGACAACCTGAAAATTCGTCGCGCGCCGGTTTTTACCATCGAAGACGCCCGTAAGCGCATTGAAAGATTGTTCGGCACCATCCAGGATTGGAGCCAGCTGGATTCGCTTTTGCCGGAAGGTTGGATTGCTCAATCCAGTGAAGCGGCGAGCCCGGAACAAAGACGTCGGACGGCACGGGCCAGTACGTTCACGGCCAGTTTGGAATTGGTCAAAGACGGTCATGTGCAAATTCGGCAATTAGAGCATTTTGGACCTGTTTACATTCGATGGCGTAACGGCGGTCACGACGGGGAACGGGAGCAAGGCAGTGGAACGACATGATTTTGACGCAAGTGCCGAAATGGAGAGTGAGATCGCGGTGCAGGACAAACAGGTCGGCAACGAAAATGACCCGTTAAATGGACCGGGTGAGCGCGCGGATAGCGACGTCAGCCAGCATTTGCGAATGCTGGAGGCTTTGCTGTTTGCCGCAACCGAACCGGTAGATGAGGCGACCCTTCAAGGGCGGTTGCCCGACGGTGTGGAAATTGCGGATCTTCTCGATCGATTGACCGATGAATACAAGAATCGGGGCATCACGTTGACCTGTGTTGCAGGGCGCTGGGCGTTCAGAACCGCGCCTGATTTGAGTTTTTTAATGGAGCGCGAGCGCAAAGAGACTCGCCGGCTGTCACGGGCGGCGATCGAGACGCTGGCCATCATCGCGTATCACCAACCGGCGACCCGCGCGGAAATCGAAGGGATACGATCCGTTGCGGTCAGTAAGGGGACCATCGATCTTCTTATGGAGCTGGGCTGGGTAAGGCTGCGCGGCCGGCGTCGGACTCCCGGCCAACCGGTCACTTATGGCACGACCGATGATTTTTTGAGCCATTTTGGCTTGGCTAGCGTTCAGGACCTGCCCGGGCTCGAGGAGCTAAAGGGGGCGGGGCTGCTGGATGCCCGCTTGCCGCCGGGCTTCGCTATTCCGTTGCCGACCGAGGCTTCGGAGGAGGAAAATCGGTCGCTTGTGGACGAGAATGGTGACGAAATTAACCAGGAAGCGCCCGAATTTCACGTGGATTTCCTCGAGGATAGTGAGGACATAGGGTGAAATTAACGATAAAATCCAATATGCGGACGGTCTCGGAACAGGGGTGTGGAATAGGGGCTTGTCATTTGCATGATGCATACAGATGTAATTGAGGTGTCGGAGCGGAGGTCATAACCCCTGATTGTAAGGGCTAAACCGTTTGACATTATCCCCCGATGCACGGCATCTGGGCGAATAAGACGACCTCTCAGCCGGAGTGGACGAAAATGGGTATTAGTGTTTGGCAAGTCGTAATCGTCGCAATCCTTATCGTCTTGTTATTTGGCCGCGGCAAGATCTCGGATCTCATGGGTGATGTTGCCAAGGGCATTACGAGCTTCCGCAAGGGCTTAAAAGACGGTGACAGTGACCGTGAAGCTGCGGATGCGGCGGCATCTAAGACGATTGATAACGAAACCGGCGACACTGTTAATGTATCGCCCGATGATAAGGCTGCTAATAGTTAGTTAATAAGAGTATTTTCCTTTCAAAAGGCACATGCTGGCCGGAAAGTAAAGCTTATGCCTTGGGATATCGGCGGTTGGGAGCTGTTCGTCCTGGCGGCTATCGCGATTGTTGTGGTCGGGCCGAAGGAATTGCCAAAAATGCTGCGCTCTTTGGGCCAGTGGATGGCGAAAGCCCGCGCCATGGCGCGGGATTTTCAGCGCAGTTTTGAGGATATCGCGCGCGAGGCCGAATTGGATGAGCTGCGCAAAGAAGTCAACGCCTTGCGGACGGATAATCCGCTTACCGAGATCAAGCGGGATTTGGAAAAATCGATCGACCCGACGCTCGGACCGGACGATCCTTCCATTTTGGACGAGTTTGGTGGCTATGACCCGAGTGCCATGACATCGGACAACGTTGCTAAACCTTCTATTGAAAAATCAAATCAAGACGCGACGGCCTCGGAACCATCCTCCAATGAAAAGGATGAAAAGAAGAACGAGGCCGACGGAGAGCAAGATCAGGCGCAGGCATAAGCGGTGACCCAAGACGACATCGACGCCACAAAGGCGCCCCTCATGGATCATCTGATGGAGCTGCGCTCGCGGCTCATGGCGTCCTTGTTGTGGATTGCCATTGGCTTTGCAATTTGTTTTTATTTTGCCAACGACATCTTCAACATCCTGTTGCGGCCCTATGAACTGGCGGCAGCAGATAAACCCGAGATTCGTTTTATATATACGGCGCCGCAGGAATTCTTCTTGACGCAAGTGAAACTTGCTCTGTTTGGCGCGCTGTTTTTGGCCTTTCCGATTATCGCCGGCCAGCTTTATATGTTCGTGGCGCCCGGACTTTATAAAAATGAACGCGGCGCCTTTTTGCCCTTCCTCGTCGCGACACCTATTCTCTTTATGCTTGGTGCCAGCCTTCTTTATTTCTTTGTCTTGCCGCTTGCCATGTCTTTCTTTCTTGGTTTCGAGCAATTGGGCGGCGACGGGGTTGCGAGCATCGAAAGTCTGCCGAAAGTGAGTGATTATTTGAGTCTTGTAACGACTCTGATTTTTGCCTTTGGCGTAGCGTTTCAATTGCCGGTGGTGTTGACCCTGTTAGGCCGGGCCGGAATCGTTAGCGCACAGGGTCTTCGCGACAAGCGCAAATACGCCATCGTGGGCGCTTTTGCGGCGGCGGCAATTCTGACGCCGCCGGATATCATCTCCCAGCTTGGCTTGGGTATCCCCATTGTTATTCTTTATGAAGTTTCAATCTTGGCGGTGGCGCTCATCGAAAGGAAACGAAATCAGAAAAAAGCCGAACAGGACGCGGAGACCTCTTAAATTTGGCCAAAATCAACGGTTACAAAGGCACTGTGATTTTGTTTGATGAAGATTTCTCTTCGACTCAACCGACCGACCAGCTTACTTTGCTCAGCTGGTGAGTCGATTTCAAGATTCATGGGCCTATAGTGTTTCCAAGATTAGTTGAATAACGGCCGGTCGCGCGGTCGTATGAGGGGGCGGAGTCGCTATGTTCGACGCAAAGGCCATTCGCCAAGACCCCGACCTATTCGATGCCGGTTGGACGAAGCGCGGGCTTGATCCGCAGGCAAAGCGGATTATCGAATTGGACGCTCGGCGCCGCGCGGCAATTGCGTCTTTGCAGGAGCTTCAGACAAGACGAAACGACGCCTCGAAGGCGATTGGTAAAGCGAAAGCGTCCGGCAACGATGATGAGGCGCAGAAACTCATCGACCAGATTGCCCAGTTCAAGACGGCCATCCAGGAAGGTGAAGACAAAGAACGCGAACTCATGGCCCAAATGGACGACTTGCTTTCCGGTCTGCCTAATCTTCCGTTCGATGATGTGCCCCAAGGCGAGGACGAGACCGCCAACGTAGAAATTCGGCAATATGGTACCAAGCCCGATTTTGACTTTGAACCTAAAGAGCATTCGGATTTAGGGGTCGATTTGGGCCAAATGGATTTTGAAGCGGCCGCGCGCCTATCCGGTGCCCGTTTTGTCGTTCTGTCCGGTCACCTTGCCAGGCTGGAGCGCGCTTTAGCTGGGTTCATGCTAGATGCCCATACCACTGAGTTCGGTTACACGGAATATGTGCCCCCCTTGCTGGTGCGGGAATCGACCATGTTCGGTACGGCGCAATTGCCGAAATTTGCCGACGATCAGTTTCAAACCGCTGACGGGTATTGGCTTATTCCGACGGCGGAAGTGCCTCTGACCAATCTCGTTAGACAACAAATTCTAAACGAAGACGCCTTACCCTTGCGTTTCACTGCGCACACGCCGTGCTTCAGACTTGAAGCGGGAGCGGCGGGAAAAGACACCAGGGGCATGATTAGGCAGCACCAGTTTTCTAAGGTGGAGCTTGTCAGTATCACGACGCCGGATAATTCCATGGAAGAGCACGAGCGCCTAACCAATTGCGCCGAAGAAATATTGAAGCGTTTGGATCTCCACTATCGGGTAGTGGTGCTATGCACTGGCGATATGGGCTTTTCCGCTCAAAAGACATATGATCTCGAGGTGTGGTTGCCCGGACAAAACAAATATAGAGAAATATCAAGCTGCTCGAATTGCGGCGATTTTCAAGCGCGCCGTATGGATGCGCGTTACCGGTCCGAAAGTGATAAAGCGATAAAGTTTGTCCATACGTTGAATGGCTCCGGTCTTGCCATTGGGCGCACACTTGTTGCTATTTTGGAAAATTATCAGCAAGCGGACGGTTCGATCATAGTGCCTGACGCTGTTCGGCCTTATATGTCCGGTCTCGAGCGCATCACGGTGGAAAGTTAGTCGAAGATGCAGCGCGAACCACGCATTCTGATCTCCAACGATGACGGAATCAATGCGCCGGGGCTAAAGGTCTTGGAAGATATCGCGCAGACCCTGTCGGATGATGTGTGGATCGTCGCGCCCGAGACGGAGCAAAGCGGTGCGTCACATTCCCTGACCTTGCATGATCCCCTGAGACTTCGGGAGGTCGGCGATCGGACATTCGCCATTCGCGGAACGCCGACCGATTGCGTCATGATGGCGGTTAAGCACATTATGTCCGGCAAGCCACCGGACCTAATTCTGTCGGGAGTCAATAGAGGGGCCAATCTTGCCGAGGACGTGACCTATTCAGGTACCATTGCCGCGGCGATGGAGGGCACGGTGCTTGGCATTCCGTCCATCGCCTTGTCTCAGGCCTATGGCTATGACGGACGTGTCAACGTCAAATGGACCTGTGTCGAACATCACGCGCCGCACATTCTGGCGCAATTGATGGAAACCGGTTGGCCAAAGGATGTTCTGATCAACATTAATTTTCCCGATCTCGTCCCCAGTGCGGTAAAGGGTGTGGAGATAACCGTTCAAGGGCAACGGGATCAATCCAAGGTGCACATTGATGCCAGAGTGGATGCCCGGGGCATCGATTATTTTTGGGTGGGCTTTAAAAGACAGCTTGGCGATCCAGCGCCTGGTTCTGATATTCACGCGGTTCATAACGGTTTTATTTCGATTACACCGCTTCATCTGGATCTCACCCATGGGCAAAGTCATCGAGACCTGGCGCAATCGTTTTCGAGTTTCAAATTCCATACTGACGGATCTCATAAGAAAGGCGTGGCCTAGTTGAGGCCGCGGCGAACCGGGGTGGGCGAAACAGAACAAATCATCAAACTTCTTATGGTGCTAAGGCGGCAAGGCATCTCCGATAACGATGTGTTGTCGGCCATCGAGCGTGTGCCGCGCGATCTGTTTGTCGCCGAAAGTTTTGCGTCCCATGCCTATGACGACAAGGCGCTGCCCATTGAATGCGGGCAAACCATAAGCCAACCCTACGTGGTGGCCTATATGACTCAAGCCTTGCAAACCAATGATCGCTGTAAGGTGCTTGAGATAGGCACCGGCTCGGGCTACCAGGCCGCTGTGGTGTCCTATTTGTCCCGGCGGGTTTACTCCATAGAGCGTTATCGCAGCTTATTAACCCAAGCTCAGGCTCGCTTTGATCACTTGGGACTGACCAATATTACCGCCGTGACCGGCGACGGCAGCAAAGGGTGGCCCGAGCAAGCACCTTTCGACCGTATCATTGTCACGGCGGCTGCCGCAGAAGTCCCGGAAAACCTGGTAGAACAGCTCAAAATCGGCGGCATTATGGTCATTCCGGTTACCATCTCGGGCAATGTTCAGACTTTAGTAAGGATCATCCGACAAGAAGATAGGGTAGTACGGGAAGATTTACTGCCTGTACGGTTCGTTCCTTTGGTCGAAGGTGTCGCCAAGGAACTGTAATCGCAATCAATAACGATGGATGATCGGGGCGATGCGTATTGGAAAATTGCCGGTCGGGGCGTTTGTTAGTCTCGTTTTGAGTTTAGTGTTGGTCGGTTGTAGCGGCACGCTGGCGCCGGTCTATCAGGGTAGCCGATGGGCGGCGATCTCGAATGTCAGCGAACCCGAACCTGCTGAGCACCCGACACCGGGTATCGTTACGGTCCGGAGGGGCGATACGCTGTACCGATTGGCCCGAACCTACAACACGCCCTTACAAGACCTGATATGGCGCAATGATTTGACGCCGCCTTATCTTTTGATGCCCGGCGACAAACTGCATTTGCCGTCACCGCGTTATCACACGGTGGCCGGGAATGACACCATCTACAGCGTGTCGCGTACTTACGATGTGCCGGTTTTGCGCATAGCCGAATTGAATGAGATCGATACGCCCTACAATATTCGCGTCGGTCAGAGATTGCGGCTGCCGGCGGATGCCGATTTTGCCGCCGCCTCACCTTATGCCACCGGATCGATATCTTCCGGCGCGGCGCGTTCGACTTCTTGGTTGGCGCTGGCGTCACCACCTCCGACCAAGAAGCCCACGACTATTGTTCGCGATGCGCCGCGCGCGGCGGTTTCGGCGCTATCGAATTTCGGCGGAACCCAAGGTTTTACGTGGCCCGTCCGGGGGCGCGTCATTTCAAATTACGGGCCAAAGCGTGACGGTTTGCACAATGACGGCATCAATATTTCGGTCAAACGGGGAACACCCGTGCGGGCCTCCAAGCGGGGTGTGGTGACCTATGCCGGTAACGAACTTAAAGGTTACGGCAATCTGCTGTTGATTAAACATGATGACGGTTTTGTCACTGCTTATGCTCATAATAACCGGCTGCTTGCAAGCCGCGGCGATATTGTCGAGCAAGGTGAGATTATTGCGGAGGCCGGATCCACCGGTGCGGTTTCGAGTGTGCAGCTCCATTTCGAAATTCGTCGAGGCCGGCGCGCCTTCGATCCCAGTAGCTATCTTCCGGGCGCGTAGAGCGCCGTGCGCAAAAGTGTGTGCGGTTTTGCGCGTAAACGGCGCGACCAAACAATAACTTAGAGCGCCGAACCGACCGGCATCATAGTTCCAATCTCTGTTCCAAACGGCCCGCCAGATCTTGAATGAATTGCCAAGCGACCCGGCCCGATCGGGCCCCCCTGGTGGCGGCCCATTCAAGCGCTTCGGCGTGAACCGTTTCTCGCGCCCCCTTTAGTCCGAAATGGTCGACATAGCCGTCTATCATTTGGAGGTAGTCGTCTTGGCTGCAATTATGAAAGCCGAGCCACAATCCAAAACGATCCGACAGAGAGACTTTTTCTTCCACCGCCTCAGACGGATTGATCGCGCTGGATCGCTCGTTTTCCATCATGTCGCGGGGCAGCAGATGACGGCGGTTAGAAGTGGCGTAAAAAAGGACGTTTTCGGGGCGCCCTTCGATGCCGCCCTCTAATGCCGCTTTGAGTGATTTGTAACTTGTGTCATCCGCCGTGAACGACAAATCGTCACAAAAGACAAGACAACGGAAGTTCTGATGTTGCAGGGCCTTCATCAGGCGAGGCAGACTTTTGATAGCCTCTCTGTGTATCTCGATGAGGGCCAGGGGGGATGCCGCTTGTTTATTTATTTCCGCATGAACCGCCTTGAGCAAGGAACTCTTGCCGGTGCCCCGTGCGCCCCAAAGCAGGGCGTTATGGGCCGGTAGGGCTTTGGCAAACCGCCGGGTATTCTCCAGCAATATGTCCCGAACCCGATCGATACTTTTCAACAAATGGAGCGGCAATCGATTGACTTGGTGAACCGGCTCCAGACTGCCGGACTCGGGCTGCCAGACGAAGGCCTCGGCGCCGGACAGATCAACACTGGACGCCTGGCGAGAGCCCCGGCGGTCAAGGGCCTGGGCGATACGTTGGAGCGCCGACACGGCCTTA
>SMXP01000004.1 GCA_004356335.1 Alphaproteobacteria bacterium
ACAAGGATTTTCAGTCCTCTGCTCTACCAACTGAGCTACCTGGGCCCGGACAATGAGAGGCGAGAAGAAGCCACCCCCATCGCCGCTCTAGAGTGTTTCCAGGAAAAGCATGCCCCGGCGAAGGCCGGGGTGGACCCGGTTTTCCGTCCGGAAACACGACAAAACAACAACTTAGGGTCAGGTTTTGATTCCATCAAAACCGGAAAGACCCTAAGCCTTGATTCCCGCGGCGCAGCGAGCGGTTATAGGTCAATTGCCAGATGCTGTCCACCATGGAGGCCGCCGGTTCCCGGTCAATTTCTGGGCACCGCCACATCGTATCGGTCGCGCGGCCAATCGTCTTGCACATGGAGCGTCACATTGACGCCCAGGCGATCGCGCAGTTTGGTGTAAGCCCCATCACCCGGCCCGTCGAGCCAACGGGCCAGATCGGACCCTAGTTGAACGTCGATCGCCAGGCCGGGGGCCAAGCGGGCTTCCCGCTCGATCTGCCGGAACAGCCGAGCCGCCGCATGTTGCCGCGTCGGTTGGCGGGCCGCCTGGCCGGTCGGCTCGGTCAGTCGGTCGACCAAGGAGTCGCGCACGCGCTTGCGCGTCAACTCAACCAGACCGAACACGGACATATCCGCCACCTGGTGGGGCGCGGGATCGGCCGCCAGGGCCGTACGCAATGCCTCGCTAACCTCCGCCATATGGGACGCGTTTTGCATTTTGATGAAGTCGATCACGATCAGTCCGCCGATTTCGCGTAACCTGATTTGTTGGGCAATCTCCGGCACCGCCTCCAAATTGGCGTGGCGGGCGGTGAAATCGAGGCCCGATTTATGGGCGTAAGACCCCGAATTCACATCGATGGCGGTCAATGCCTCGGTGGTTTCAATGGTGATCCAAGCCCCCGACGGCAGATCGGCGCGCGGGCACAAAGCGAGGTCGATTTGCCCGTCGAGTTCATACAGATCGAACGCGTTGGCGGTCTCGTCGTAAAACACCAATTTATCTTGGAGATCGGGCATGGCGGTCTCGGCCAAGACGCACAACCGATTGAAGGTCGCCCGGTCATCGATCACAACGCGCTGAGTCGCCGGCAAAACGAAATCGCGCAATACACGGTCTAAAGCATCGACCGGCGCGTCGAGTCGAACCGGTGGCGTGGCCAATGAGGCGCTTGCGGTCACGTCTTGCCAAAGGGCGGCCAAGTGTTCGGCGTCTTGGGCGAGCGCCGCCTCGTGCCGGCCGAGCGCCGCCGTGCGCACGATAAAACCGGGCTTGAAACCGAATTCGTTTTGGATCCGGCCACTCAAAGTCTCAGCCAATTCGGTCAACCGCCGCCGCTCCGTCTCGTCCTCGATACGGCGCGATACGGCGATGCGCGGCTGGGTCGGGGCCAACACAATATAGCGACCGGGCAAGGTGATGGCGGCGCTGAGCCGCGGCCCTTTATCCTTCAAGGGTTCTTTGATGACCTGAACGACAACGTGCTCGCCTTCACACAGGCAGGCGTCGATCGGGACTTGCTCTTGGTGGTCCGCTTGGCCCTTTTGCTCGGCCAGGACTTGCGCGTCGCTCGTTGCAAGAAACCCGGTCACTTCCGGCGCAATGGTCACGAAAGCCGCGTCCACACCTTTGACTATTTTCGATACTTGGCCTAGAAAAATCCCGCCGAGCAGCGCGCTCTCCGGTTCGCCCGGTGGTGATGCCAAAATGAGCTCGATCAGTTTGCCGGACGACACCAACGCGATGCGCGTCTCCACAAGACTTACATTGATTAGAATTTCCTCCGGCCCTAAGGAAAATCTGTCGGCTCGATCAATCATGTTTGCCAAATAATGGGTACCCGCACCCACTCAATAATTGCGCCACGTCAAACAGCGGCAATCCCACCACATTCGAATATGATCCGCTGACGGAACGAATGAATATCGCAGCCTTCCCCTGTATGGCATAGCCGCCTGCCTTACCCTGCCATTCGCCGCTTTCCAAATAGCCGGCAAGCTCTTGATGCGACAATCGTTTAAACTTGACACGCGTTTCAGCCAATCGAAAATGGAGATTGGCCTGAGCATCCACCAATGCAACACCGGTGAAAACCATGTGCGATCGTCCGGACAACATGTCGAGGCATTGCCGCGCGGTCTCCACGTCAATCGGTTTTGGCAGAATGCGCCGACCACAGGCCACAATCGTATCCGCCGCAAGAATATATGGGTGTGGACGAATTGACCTATGCCGTGACGCAACCATTTCGGCTTTTTGCTTAGCCAAACGCTTCACGTAGTCCCGCGGCAATTCCCTCTTGTTGGGAATTTCGTCGATCTCAGCCGGCTGCACGCGTGCCGGCACCACACCGATTTGCTCAAGCAAGGCCAGCCGTCGGGGGCTTTCACTTGCCAAGATGAGATGCGGCTGATCCGCCATGACGGCTAGATTCTATTTGTAGCGATAGGTGATCCGGCCCTTCGTTAGATCGTAGGGCGTCATCTCGACGAGCACCTTATCGCCGGCCAGGACGCGAATTCTGTTCTTACGCATCTTGCCGGCCGTATGGGCAATGATCTCGTGGCCGTTTTCCAATTGAACACGGAACGTCGCATTGGGCAGAAGCTCCGATACAGTCCCTGGAAACTCAAGTAGTTCTTCCTTCGCCATTCCACTCCTTTCCAAAATATGCCGGACAATGCAGAGGAAGACGAATAAAATCAAGCTTTAGAGCGTTTCAGGAAAAGTGGCCCCGGTTTTCCGTCCAAAAACGCGACCAAACCAGGAATCTAGAGCGTTTCCGGTGCCGATGAAACTACCAAATCGAACGGCTCATTGGCCAAATTGCCGAATCGCTTGGACTGATGGCCGGTTAAATCGATCCCGATTTCGGCCATGACGGCGGCTGCGCAAGGGTTGATGCGACCGATCCGAATTTGGCGGATCATGCAACCGCACGGGCAGGCTCATCCTCTGATATGCAGCACACAGAGCAACGTGAAAAGCCGGCGTGCCGTGTCGAAATCGGTTTCTACTTTTCCATTTAAGCGCTCTATCAACAGTTGCGAGCCCTCGTTGTGCAGCGCCCTGCGGCCCATGTCGATGGTTTCGATCTGTATCGGCGAAGCCCTCCTAATGGCGTCGTAATAACTTTCACACATTAAAAGGTAATCCTTGACAAGCCGGCGGAACGGCGACAGCGACAAGACGACTTGTCCAACGGCCCTATGGTTTTCTTGCCGGATATCAAATAACAACCGATTCTCGGCGGTGCTCAATCGCAAGACATAAGGACCGATGGGCGCGCCGACGGGAGCGAAGTAATTGTCTTGCAAGAGATCGAATATGGCGACCTTACGTTCGTGCTCGATATCCGCATTGGTGTGAACGAGCGTTTGCTCATCCAGCAAGATGTCTATCAGCCGCGACTTGGATTTATCGTGTCCGACGGGTTTGTTTTGCTCTGAGTCTGCCATCGCTACGTCAAGTGATCGAGGCCTTATCAATCGACTCTGGGGCTCATCATCGGTTGAGACGAATGGATATGGAAAGAGCGTGCGCACCAAACCCCTCCGCCTCGGCCAGTGTCACCGCTGCGCCACCGATCATCGCCAAGCTATCCGCATCACAGCGCACAATAGACGTCCGCTTCATAAAATCGAGAACGCCGAGCCCGGAAGCAAATCGCGCGCTGCGCGCCGTCGGCAAGACATGATTCGTCCCGGCGACATAATCGCCAATAGCTTCCGGCGTATAACGGCCTAGGAAGATAGCGCCCGCATTACGTACTTTTTCGGCGAATGCATCCGGATCGTTTAGGGCTATTTCCAAATGTTCGGGCGCAATCGCGTCAACCAAGAGTGCCGCCTTATCCAAGTTCGGCACCAAGACGATGGCACCGAAATCGGTCCAACTCTGACCGGCAATATGGGCGCGATCCAACGTATGGAGATGGGCTTCAACGGCAGTTTCCACATCTTGCGCCATGCGGGAATCGTCGGTGATCAAAATCGATTGCGACGACACATCATGCTCCGCTTGGCTCAACAGGTCGGCGGCAATCCACGAAGCGTCATTATTGCCGTCGGCGACCACCACGATCTCCGACGGGCCGGCTATTAGGTCAATGCCGACCTTGCCAAAAACCTGTTTTTTGGCCGCCGCCACATAGGCATTGCCGGGACCGACAATCTTATCGACCTGCGGGATCGTGGCCGTACCGAACGCCAGGGCACCAATCGCTTGGGCACCGCCGATGCGATAAACCTCATTTGCCCCTGCCCGTTTTGCCGCCGCCAGGACCAGCGGATTTATTTGGCCGCCGGGTGTCGGCACGACCATGACGATGCGGTCGACCCCGGCAATCTTTGCCGGAATGACATTCATAAGAACCGAGCTGGGATAACTTGCGGTGCCGCCCGGAACATAAACACCGACCGATTTGATGGCGGTCCAACGGTGTCCAAGTTCCACGCCCGCTTGATCCGTAAAGCGTGCGTCTTCGGGAAACTGTCTTTGGTGATACGCCTCAATTCGCGCGGCCGCCTGATTCAAGGCTGCTAAATCATCCGGCGCACATTGATCGGCAGCCCGTTCTATGTGCTCGGCGGGAATCCGTAACGCGTCAGGTGTCAATTCGATTTGATCGAACTTCCGGGTGAACTCTATGACGGCGTCATCCCCGCGCCGCTCGACATCGGCCAAAATGTCGGCGACCACCCCATCGACGTCTTCAACAGCGTCTCGCTTCGATGTCAGGAGGCGATCGATCACAAGATCAATGTCTTCTTTATTTAGATCAAAGCGGCGCGCCGGCCATTTAGATCCGTCACTCATCGAATACCTCATGCTGGGGCTTCTTCGTCGTCACCCAGGTCAGCCCTAAATCATCAAGAACCACATCCAAACATTCCACTTCAAGCCGGATAGCGCCACCGCCGCCGAAGACCAATGTCACCTCACCGGAGCCATCGTCCTTCCCGTCGAATTCAATGGCGAGAAGGCACAAAACCGCGTCTTGGCGATCCTGGATAACATTATGTGACTTAACGCTCAGCACACCGTCAAAATGAATGCCCGTGCGCACCCGTTGGAATAATCTACTGCGGTTTTTCACGTCCTTCTTATGGGCCTTGTCGGGACTTGTTGTCTCCCATGCGAAGCGATTTACCACCGCGGCGAACCGTCGGCGTTTGGGCAAATAAGTGATATTGCCAACCCGCACAAGGGCATCTTGCAGCGCCGCAGAGAGGACGGCCAGATCCTCCTTATCCCGAGCGATCAATTTAAGATTTCCTGCCACGGACATTGCCTCTAGAGTGTTTCCAGGAAAAGTGGCCACCGGTTTTTCGTCCGGAAACACGATAAAACAACAACTTAGGGTCAGGTTTTGATTCTATCAAAACCGGAAAGACCCTAGGCCCTATCTAGCCGGCCGCCGCCTTTATGGTTGTCGCGTGGACGGGGCGCTTCGCCCCATCCTGCCACGATCGCCGACACCGATTCTATCAGAGCTTTTGTACCCCCTGGACCTGGGAATGCAAGGGCTTGGCAAGCCTAATCTATCGCGCCACATCGCCCCGAACGCGAACGATTTCGGCACCGCATTGGCCAAGCTTTTCCTCGATACGCTCGAAACCGCGATCGAGGTGATAGACCCGGTTGACCACCGTCTCACCTTCGGCACCAAGGCCGGCCAAGACGAGACACATGGACGCGCGCAGATCCGTGGCCATGACCGGCGCCCCTTTGAGCCGCTTGACGCCGGTGATGACCGCTTTGTCTCCATCCACCGTCACATCCGCACCCATGCGGATCAATTCCGGCACATGCATGAAGCGATTTTCAAAAATGGTTTCTCTAATATGGGATTTGCCTTGCGCCGTCGCCAGCAAAGCCATGAGCTGAGCTTGCAGATCCGTCGGAAATCCCGGATAGGGTTCGGTTTGTATATCGACCGCGCGCAAAGGGTGGCCGTCACTGGAAACGGTCACCTCGCCGTCGCCCAGTTCAACCGACACACCCACAGCCTCAAGCACGGGAATCAGCGCGCCAATCAATTGCGGGTCGGTCCGCCGCAAGGTGAGTCGGCCCCCGGCCACGGCCGGCGCCATGGCATAGGTCCCCGTCTCGATGCGATCGGGCAGCACCGCATGGGTGGCACCATGTAGCCGGTCGCGCCCTTGCACACGAAGAATGCTTGTACCGGCGCCTTCTATGTGAGCGCCCATCGCCATCAGACACTTGATGAGATCGCCAATCTCGGGCTCGCGCGCGGCATTTTCGATCACCGTCTCACCGTCCGCCAGCACCGCCGCCATCAACGCGTTTTCGGTGGCGCCGACCGACACGAAGGGAAAAGCGATCCGTCCGCCTTTGAGGCCGCGGGGAGCCTCGGCCAAGACATATCCGTCTTCCAAGGTGATTTGCGCGCCCAAGGCTTCAAACGCATGAAGATGCAGGTCAACGGGACGGGCGCCAATGGCGCATCCCCCAGGCAACGACACCCGCGCCTTACCACACCGGGCGAGCAAGGGGCCGGTCACCAGAAAACTCGCGCGCATTTTACGCACAATGTCGTAGGGCGCCGTGGTCCTGCGAATATCGCGGACGCTGAGGGTAATCATGCGTCCGGCCGCGGCCTCTTCTTCGCCGGACCCGGTCATGGAGATATCGACACCAAGCTGAGCCAGCAGGGTGGCCATTTGCGCGGTGTCCACCAGATGGGGAATATTGGACAGATGCAACGGCTCATCGGTTAGCAGGCAAGCCACCATTAACGGCAGCGCCGCGTTCTTAGCCCCGCTAATTTGAATATCCCCGTGAAGCGGATGGCCGCCGCGGATCAAAATGCGATCCATGTCAGTTATTGCTCATCTGTTTTTGAATGACTTGGCCGAGCCGCAATTCTACGCACCCAGCCTACCTCTTCTCTTCGTCCGTCGCACTTTGCTGCCCCCGCCCCCTCTTTTGCGCCTTGCGCCGCGTTAAATTCTTGCGCAATGCCGCGGCGAGCTTTTTCTGGCGCGCGTCGGGCGATGGGCCGCGCTCATCCGGCTTGTCATCGGCCGAACTTGCCTCTGGCTTTGGCTCTGGCTTTTGCTGTGCCGTGTCCATCTTGCTTGTCCTATCGACCTTGTGCCACGCCAAGCAGGCTGCGCCGTTCCCTGGTCGCCATCCTAAGCAGAGTGTGGATACCGTCAAGCCAAACTGACCGTGCGCATGAACCGCAAGGTCAACCCGGCAATGGGGCGGATTTAAGACCTTGCACCGGTACCCTCATGGGCGCGCGCGCTTCCCTTTAACGACACCATCCGGTATAGAGCCCATGGCGTGTGACGGTTCCCGCTTGGCCGGGTGCCGCTGTCCAGCGCCGCCGTAGCTCAGTGGCAGAGCGCGCCCTTGGTAAGGGCGAGGCCGAGTGTTCAACTCACTCCGGCGGCACCATTTTCTTTAACACCTGAAACTGCGTCTAGGATGATGTCCGCTTGGCCGCGCGTGGCGCTCGTTGGGTTCCAGGACTTAGACCACGTTCACAATTCATTGAATCAGGGAACGTGGTCTAGAAGCTCTCATCGGTAAAGGCAAACGCGACACGCTGCTAAAGCCGCCGTGTTTTTCATTCCGGCGACTCCCTTGCAACGGGTCCTTTTCAAAGCAAGTCAAAGTCTATTCTTTACCGTCGGCTTGAATGAGCACCATTCGAGTAGGCTCACCGCCAACCTCCAGATACCGGATCACCGCACCATCGGTCAAATGGATCTCGGCGATGCGCCCTTCGTGGGGCAGGCTTACGTAAGCCCGGTCCCCCGAAGTTACGATGTCGGGAAGTATCGCCTGGCCGACATTTTCGTGCAGCTCTTTTTCGAAAGGCTTTGACACGGTGACTTTCCGAATGAGTTCACCGCTGCCACCGTCTCTAATCTCCAGAACACCCGTCTTTGTCAGTACCAGGAGCAGGCTGCCATCTCCGGTAATGTTTTGCCGAATGGAGGCTTCAATCGGAAGAATATCAAAGG
>SMXP01000020.1 GCA_004356335.1 Alphaproteobacteria bacterium
CGTGCATGGGTTGCCCCAATTCCAACATCACATAGTTGGTCACATCGACCACCGCGCTGATCCCGCGCACGCCGGCGCGTCGCAAACGCTCCTGGATCCACATGGGTGTGGGCGCGGCGGCATTGACGTTCTTAATGACCCGGCCGACGTAGCGTGGACAACCGCTCGGCGCCTCGATCACGACCGAGAGTTCGTCATCGATCACCGCGACTACCGGTGGTACGACGATATCGCGCAGGTCAACGCCGAGTAATACCGACAACTCGCGCGCGACCCCGACAACCGACAAGCAATCACCGCGATTTGGGGTCAACTCAAGCTCAAGAATGTCGTCATCCAACTGCAAATAGTCACCTAGCGCCACGCCTATCGGTGCGTCATCGGCAAGCTCCATCAAACCGGCGGCATCGTCACCCAGCCCGAGTTCAATGGCCGAACACAGCATACCGGCCGATGCAACATCACGGATCACGGCGTGCTCGATGACCCGGCCGTCCGGGAGTCTCGCGCCTGGGGCCGCGTACGCGACCACCAGTCCCGCGCGCACATTGGGCGCGCCACAAACAACATCGACCAGTACCTCAGCACCTAGCTCGACCCGGCAACAAAACAATTTGTCTGCATTGGGGTGGACCACCGCGTTGACGACCCGAGCGACCGTAACGCCATTCATGGCCGCGGAAACCGGCACGACACGGTCGACTTCCAGTCCGGCCATCGTTAAACGATCCGCCAAGGCATCGGGCGCAAGCGACGTCGTCACCCAGTCGCGCAACCATTGCACGCTGATCTTCATGAATTTAGAACCATCGCGGATCGGCTTCGAGGGCAATCATGGGTCTAAAATTGTCTGAGGAATTGCAGATCGTTTTCAAAGAATAGGCGCAAATCGTTGACGCCATAACGCAGCATCGCCAGACGCTCAACGCCGACGCCGAAGGCAAAACCCTGATAACGTTTGGCGTCGATGCCGACGTTGGCCAGCACCTTGGGATGCACCATGCCGCATCCGAGCACCTCCAGCCAATCACTTACCCCGTGCTCAGATTCAAGCTTAATATCCACTTCAGCGGAGGGCTCGGTAAAAGGAAAATACGATGGGCGAAAGCGCATTTGTAATTCGTCTTGGTCAAAAAATGCACGCAGGAACGTCTGCAGTACCCCCTTAAGATCACCCATCGTGACGCGGCGGTCGATCAAAAAACCCTCGACCTGGTGAAACATCGGCGAATGCGTCTGATCGTAGTCACATCGATACACTCGGCCCGGTGCTATCACCCTGAGGGGCGGTTGCCGCGATTGCATCACGCGCACCTGAACGGGCGAGGTATGCGTTCTGAGTAAGGTGCCATCAGCGAAATAAAACGTATCGTGCATCGCCCGCGCCGGATGATGCGCTGGAATATTGAGTGCCTCGAAATTATGGTAGTCGTCTTCGACTTCCGGACCATCGCAAACTTCGAAACCCCAGCGGATAAAATGGTCTTCGATGCGCGCCATGGTCGAGGAAATCGGATGTGCGCCGCCGGCACGGCAACCGCGCCCGGGTAACGTCACGTCGATGTGCGAGGCGGCAAGTTCCGCTTCCAATTGGCTGGTCTCAAGGGTCGTCTTGCGCGCCTCGATCGCGTCTTCAAGCGCTCTCTTGGCAATGTTGATCAGACGGCCAGCCTCCGGTCTTTGCTCGGCCGGCAGCTTACCGAGGTTTTTGAGTTGCTGGGTAAGCGCACCCTTTTTGCCGAGATAACGGACGCGCACGCGCTCCAGCGACGCAAGGGAGTCGGCTGTGGCGACTTCACCGTTGGCAGATTCAACAATATCCGTGGTGTCCGACATGATTATTGCTTTGGCCGTATAAATCGACGCCATAAACCAACGGGGGAAAGGCGCCGCCTTTCCCCCGTCATTCGTTCGTCTGGGTCGAAGGCTTGGCTTAAGTGGCGAGCGCGGCTTTAGCTTGTTCGGCTAAGTGGGCGAATGCGTCGCGATCGTTGACGGCCAATTCGGCAAGGATTTTTCGATCGATTTCGATCTCCGCACGACCCAGGCCATGCATGAACCGCGAATAGCTGAGGCCGAACAAACGCGCCGCCGCATTGATCCGTATGATCCATAGTGCCCGAAACTGACGCTTGCGCTGCCGTCTGTCGCGATAAGCGTACTGGCCGGCCTTGGTCACCGCTTGTTTGGCCACGCGGTATACGTTTTTGCGTCGCCCACGGTAGCCTTTGGCCAGGGCGATTACTTTTTTGTGCCGTGCGTGCGCGGTGACGCCACGTTTAACTCGTGCCATGTTCTGTCGTTCCTCGTTGGCTATAGCTTCGGAATCATTTGCCGGACGGCTGCTTCATCGGCGTGATCGATCAGCGCGTCGTGGCGTAGGTGTCGTTTCCGCTTCGGGCTCTTTTTTGTCAAAATGTGTTGTTTGTGCGAATGTCGGCGCTTGATGCGGCCGGTACCCGTTTTAGAGAAGCGCTTAGCCGCGCCTCTATTGGTCCGGATCTTGGGCATGTAAAACTCCTGCTCAACTGTCTTACGCCCGTTTCGGCGCGATTACCATTACCATCTGCCGCCCTTCCATTTTTGGGAATTGCTCGACAGAACCTAATTCCGATAAATCGGTTTCCACCCGCTGTAGCATTTGGACGCCAAGCTCTTGGTGTGCCATCTCGCGACCACGAAATCGTAACGTCACTTTGACCTTGTCGCCGTTATCCAAAAATCGCTTCAAATTACGCACCTTGATCTGGTAGTCGCCACTGTCCGTGCCGGGGCGAAACTTGATCTCCTTTACTTGTACTTGCTTTTGCTTTCTTTTCGCCGCCTGCTTTTTCTTGTTCAGGTCGAAAAGGTGTTTGCCGAAATCCATTACCCGACACACGGGCGGTTCCGCGTTAGGCACAATTTCAACCAAATCCAATTGGCTATCCCTGGCCTGTTGCTGAGCAACATCGATTGATACGACGCCTGCGTTCGTTCCGTCTTCGACAATCAGTCGGACTTCCGGCGAGGTAATATCTGCATTTATACGATTCTTTTTATCTGCGGCGATACGCTTATTCCTCCAAAAAAAACAATAGCCGCACTACGCGGTTTCTCTATTGAGGTGGCTAACGAAGTCACCCAGCGACATTGTCCCCAGGTCTTCTCCGGCCCGCGTGCGCACGGCTATCGTACGATTTTCAACTTCCCGCTCGCCGACGATCAGCATAAACGGGATGCGTTGCAAGGTGTGTTCGCGGATTTTAAGCCCGATCTTCTCGTTTCTCAAGTCCGCATCGGCCCGGACCCCTTGATTTTTCAACGATTCCGCAACTTTCGACGCGTAAGAGGCAAACTGTTCCGTGATACTCAGCACCGATACCTGTTGCGGCGCAAGCCAGGTCGGTAGTAAACCCGCGTGATGCTCGATCAATATGCCGATAAAGCGCTCCAACGAGCCCAATATTGCCCGGTGAATCATCACCGGTACGCGGCGCTCACCATCGTCTGCAACATATTTGGCGCCGAGACGCTCGGGCATCGAAAAATCCACCTGAACGGTACCGCACTGCCACACGCGTCCGATGCAATCGCGCAAGGTGAAGTCGATCTTCGGGCCGTAAAATGCGCCCTCGCCCGGCTGCACGACGAAATCGAGCCCCTTGGTTTTGAGTGCCTCCTCCAGCGCGGACTCGGCCTTGTCCCACAGGGCGTCGGCACCGACCCGTTGTTCCGGACGCAGCGACAGTGCCACCGCGATATCCTCAAAGCCGAAATCCCGATACACCGCAAAGGTTAACTCAATGAGGTCGCCGACTTCTGACTGCAATTGATCCTCGGTACAAAAAATGTGCGCGTCGTCCTGGGTGAAGCGCCGCGCGCGCAACAACCCATGCAGGGTTCCGGATGGTTCGTTGCGATGAACAACGCCAAATTCGGCGATTTTGTACGGTAGATCCCGGTAGCTTCTGAGTGCTTGATTGAACAGCTGAATATGGCCGGGGCAATTCATCGGCTTGATCGCATACTCGCGATGCTCCGAATGCGTCGTGAAAATCATATCGTGAAACTTGTCCCAGTGCCCGGAACGCTCCCACAACGATCGCGCGAGGACCTGCGGCGTATGCACCTCTTGATATCCGGCGGCGTCGCACTTCTGACGAATGTACGCCTCGACCAATCGATACAGCGTCCACCCTTTGGGGTGCCAGAACACCATTCCCGGTGCCTCTTCCTGGAAATGAAATAGGTCCAGCTGTTTACCAATCTTCCGGTGGTCGCGTTTTTCGGCCTCTGCCAACCGGTGGAGATAGGCCTTGAGCGATTTCTTGTCCGCCCAAGCAGTACCGTAGATCCGCTGTAGCATTTCATTGTTCGAATCGCCGCGCCAATAGGCGCCCGCCATCTTAGTCAGCTTGAAGGCCTTCAGATGCGACGTATTGGGCACGTGTGGACCACGGCACAGATCGATAAAATCGCCTTGTCGATACAATGAGATTTCTTGGTCGATGGGGATCGATTCAATGATCTCGGCCTTGTACTCCTCGCCCATAGCGCGAAAGAACGCAATGGCCTCATCGCGGGTCATCTGTGAGCGTTCGACCGTGAAATGTTTGGCCGCAAGTTCGACCATTTTAGCCTCGATGGCCGCGAGATCGTCGGGCGTAAACGACCGCTCAAAGGCAAAATCGTAGAAAAACCCCTCATCGATAACGGGTCCAATGGTCACTTGCGCCGCCGGGAACAGGTCTTTGACCGCTTGTGCGAGAAGGTGTGCGGTACTGTGTCGGATGATCTCGATACCGTCGTCGTCTTTAGCCGTAACGATGGCGAGCGCGACATCATCGGTGATCTCAAACGAGGTATCGACGAGTTGATCGTCCACGCGAGCGGCCAAGGCGGCCTTGGCTAGACCCGGACCGATGGCTTGGGCCACCTGCAGCACCGTGACCGGATGGTCGAACGCTTTAACGCTACCGTCGGGAAGGGTGATGGAAGGCATGCAGATCTCTCCGTGGCCGATACGAGAGGCCATCGAACATTAAAATTGGTAGGCGCGATTGGACTCGAACCAACGACCCCCACCATGTCAAGGTGGTGCTCTAACCAGCTGAGCTACGCGCCTGGCGATATTTGAAGTCAAAAGACGGAACACCAAACGCAGATGCAATCCCTTTCGACTTTTTTCGCTTCTCGTCGGGGAGCGGACAATACAGCAAAATTGATGCCACAGCCATAGGCTTCCCCGCCTCCCCTCCATGCGGCGACCACCATCAATTACCCGCAATGCATGGGCCACAGTGCAGCCCAAGCATATCGGCCGGCGGTAATTTGTGCCTGCAATATTTAGGGGATCTCTGACCCATTCATGGCGCGTCGCCGGGCGCTTGAATGCGCCCCGCGCTACGTGGCGGATCCTGCCAAGCGTCCCCGCTATTGGCGGCGATCCGCGTCTTGATCGGGACGACTTCACGCGCCCATCCGAGTGCCACAGAATTAATCAGAGGTTCCATCGTAGCGCTGCCGCCGCGCACGCAAGAATCTCGTCCATGGCGCGGCACACATCAATCCGAGCACGAACAGCGCCCAGGTCGCCGGCTCCGGGATCTGCGCGGCCGCCGTTGGTAGGCCCGGCGTTAAAAAAAGGGTGAATTTGTCGTTCCCAAAAGTGGAGATTTCCCAGACGGTAGAGTAGCCGGTCAAAAACCACTTGCCCGTCACAATGGCGGGGTCGAACCTGAGAAGCGCAACGGCGCTGGGCTCACGCGGGCTAACGAACATCGCGCCGTCGGTTAGCTCAAGCGTAAAACCGAGCCAGTCAGTGCCGGTGGAATTGTCGATCATGGTGCTGAACGCAATGAGTTCGGTCGCCCAATCGTCGCTTTGTAGCGACACGTTGAGCGAAACCGGCATCAAATTGTTAAAATTAACGTAGAAGGCCATTTCATTCCGCTCAGTCTTTCGCTGGACAAACGAATTACCGTTGAGATCAACGGCTTTAATCGCGACCGCATGACTATTGGCCGCGCAAAACGCGATAGCCAGCGTGATTATCCATTGTGCCACCCATCGTTGTGGCCTATTTTTGGACATACACTTACTCCGGGCAATTGTTAGTACCGAAATAATGCAATTTACCGGCCACGTTTTGACCTTGACTTTATTAATCAACGGGTTAGGAATGTTACAGATGATGAAGCGCGAATTCACGCGCCGACGAACACGCCGTGTAAAAATGATTGACGCGGATCCTGTGACGCAAGTCCGCAGCACGCCTCACGAAGGCGAGGCGGACGCAAATAAC
>SMXP01000021.1 GCA_004356335.1 Alphaproteobacteria bacterium
CCCACTTCCGGGGTCCACGGATCAATGCCGGGATTCACCGCCATCACTTCAAGCACGCCCAAATCGGCATCGCGGGCGAGCCGGATAAGCGTCTCCCCGTCTTTGATCACATGCAGCCAAGTTTGACCGATAATGTCGTTTTGCTCTTGGGCAGCAGCCGGGGCGCCCAGCGCCAAAAACCCGGCAAACAGGAGACAGCTTAAAGCGCCGACGCCACTCCGGAAGGGCTTCACGATGACCGGCATTCTGTTGTTCAGTAGATCCATGGCAATCTCGATGGGGTCCGGGTGCTAATCTTTTTGAACTCAAAACAACGACAAGGCTACATTAAAGCGAAAAAGTTGCTAACTGGCAAATATCATTGATGCTCAACAGACCCTCGAAAAGCACGAAAAGCGGGTCTGTTGCCGAGAGGCAACAGTTCACCACAAAAATGACATCTTAACGGTCTCAGAGGGCCAAAAGCCACAAACCGGCGCGGTTCTATCAACCGGCCGGTTTGTGTCCCAAGATGGATATCAAAGTATGTCTTGGAGCCTTAGGTTATTTCCTGAGGCCTTCCTGGAACATACGATCACATTTCTGATTACACTCTTGCGCTAGGGCCAACGCTTCGTCAGCCGTCGCCTGTGCCCGGGCAATCTGCGCACGCAGATCGTCTTTGGTCGCGCACCCACCGAGTGCCATCATCGGGGCGATCGCAATGACCGCCACTAAAACCTTAAGTCTTGGCTTCATTATTTTCCTCCATATAGCACTATACCCCCCGTCCTCGCTAAAGGAGGGCCGAGGTTATTTTCACAGAAATCGGAGATTTTCACAAGGGTTGAGACGACTTAATTCAGCTGAGCTAATAAAGCCTAATTCAACCTATAGGAGAGGGTTGGTCCATCCAATTTTAATTGGATAGTGCGGTAATACAAAGCGCTTGGTTTAGAGCATTTCCGAGATTAATTGACTCATGAAAATGCTCTAGATTCCCAGTTTGGTCGCGTTTCCGGACGGAAAACCGGGTCCACTTTTCCTGGAAACGCTCTAGTATCCGGGAAAACGCCCCATAACGCCTAATTCCTACGGAAATCAGGCGACTGAGTAGGTATGCGGTACAGCCGGCCCCTTGGGGCATCCAGGGCGAGAGACGGGATTCATGACCAGCTCGAACGGTTTCGATGAACGATTTTTCCGCTCTTCGGATGGGTTGACTTTGTATTACCGGGATTACGCGGCACACAATAGGGCAGCCCCCATTCTGTGCCTTGCGGGTCTAACCCGTAATTCCCGTGACTTTGAAGCGCTGGCCCCGCATTTGGTCAAAACGGGCCGACGGGTCATCACACTCGATCTGCGGGGTCGAGGTAAATCACAATACGATTCGAATCCCGGTAATTATGTTCTGCCGGTTTATGCCCAAGATGTCTTGGATTTTCTTGACCATCTCGGCTTGGAAAAGGTCATCCTCATCGGAACCTCTTTGGGCGGATTGGTTGCCCTGAAAGTGGCCGCCATTAACCTGTCACTGCTTGACGCGATCATCCTCAACGATATCGGACCGGTGGTAAGCCCTGAAGGTCTTGAAAGGATTGGAAGCTATGTAGGCAACAGGGGCACTTTCCGGAGTTGGCATGAAACCGCCACCGCCTTGCGCCGTGTCAATGAATGGATCTATCCGGATTTTGACATGGCGGATTGGCTAACGCTGGCACGGCGTACGTTCCGAGAAACGCCTTCAGGCGAGATCAGCGCAGACTATGACCCCGCCATCGCCATACCTTTCGACAAAGGCCGGGATGTCGATCCGAGCATCGACCCCTGGACCTTGTTCGAAAAATTAAAGGCCGTGCCCATATTGGTCATTCGCGGTGCCGCGTCGGATATTCTTTCTGCTGAAACCCTAAATAAAATGAAACAAATAAAGCCCGACCTGAAAAGCCTGATCGTAGAAAACCGCGGCCACGTTCCTTTGCTGACCGAAGCCCAATGTTTGCAGGCCATAAACAGCTTTTTGGCGGAGATCCCCTAGAGCGCATTCGAACCCAAAAACCGCGTACACTTTTTGTGAATGCGCTCCAGGGCTCGGGGGCCGTCTGACGTCTTTGAGATAGATCAAGGAGCGCTGGCACCGTTTCCCCTATGAAACCGAGAGGATGTCGAATATCTGTTAGGACTTACCATGAGCGATAAAGTGCCTTATGAGCTTTTAGGTGGCGAAAAGGGTGTCCGCCGACTATGCGACGCGTTTTACGACGTAGTGGATACATTGCCCGAGGCCAAAACAATCCGGCGGATGCACAAAGAAAATCTGGACGAAATCCGGCAAAAATTCTTCGAATATATGTCGGCCTGGCTGGGTGGCCCGCCGCTTTATCGCGATAAATATGGCGGCATGTGTATTACCGATCCTCATCGACCGTTTGCCATTGGGCCACAAGAGAGAGATATGTGGCTTTACTGTATGACTAAAGCGCTCGAACACATCGGCGCATCGGAAGAAGCAAAGAAAATGATCGACCGGCCATTGTTCAACGTCGCCGATATGCTTCGCAACCGAGATAACTGAACAACCATCCCCTCTATTTTCCGTTGCCGGTTAAGCGAACCCGGCTGCCTTGCGGCAAGCTGATATTGCTGAAACCCATAACAAAGCCGCGCCGACCAAATCAGAGGGGGCGCGGCTTTTACAGTGCAATCAGCCATTGGATTGGTTTGGTTATTAGTGTTTCCAGGAAAAGTGGACACCGGTTTTCCGTCCGGAAACACGACAAATAAATAACTTAGGGTCGGGTTTTGATTCTATCAAAACCGGAAAGACCCTAACTCAAGGCCGGAATAATCTTCTCTCCAATCAGCTTGATGCATTCGGCCGGATCTTCATAGATGCGTAAGGCGATTTCATTGAGCCCTGCGCTTTGAAAATCTTTTAGTTCCTCAATAATGCGGTCAATGTCTTCCAGACCGCCCCATAAGGTCAGCCCATCAACCAGTTTGTTCACCACCTCGTCCGGCACCCCTTCGATCACATGGGTGTTAGCGGCATAGGCCCTGAAGAATGCTGCCATATTGTCGCGGACCAATTGGACATCGTCTTCATCAAGGAACGGACGGAGATACATGGGAAACAACATGCCCCGCAACACCAACCATCTTCGGGCCTCGCGCCGTGCCGCTTCTTTATCCTTTTTCACATGCCAGGCAAAAAAGTTATTGATAGGGAAATCGGCCACCGATTTGCCTTGTTCCTTCAACTTGTCATGAGCCATTTTAATATAATCGCCCACGATAGGCCGCGGGATATCGCTCATCATGATCCCATCAGCCACTTCGGCAGAGAATTCCATCACCTTACGTTTGTTGGCGCCCACATATATGGTCGGCGGCGGCTGCGTAACCCAAGTGGGCTCATATTTGCGGACTTCATAAAGGTCGCCTTTGTAACTGAATATATCGCCCTTGGCCGCCATTCTGATAATATCGATACATTCGCGGATCGCCGGCATTCGCTTTTGCGGTTTGATGCCCATGGCCTCGATGGTACCGCCGCCGCCGCCCACGACGATAATCGCGCGCCCTTTCGATATTTCGTTGAGCGTCAACAACGACGTCGCCATTTTGATGGGGTGTAATTCAAAGGGACTGATCGCAATGGGGCCCATCTTTATTTTAGATGTTGCCTGGGCGAGGATAGCAAAACTGGCGAATATATCCTTTCCGTCGAGCTTGTTGGGCATCCAAACGGCGCCAAACCCAAGGCTTTCCGCCAATTGCCCTAATTCTACGACCTCTTCAGCCGATTTGTCGGGCTCTAGAATGACATCAATTCTCATCCGCTTATCTCCTTACCGTTAGGTGCGGGTCATAGAATGCCGCAAGGGAGCCACTGGATGCCATGGCCCCCTTGTTCACAGACCAAGCCGCGGCGGCGGGGACGGGGACAAGGACGGGATTGGTATAACCCCCTCAAGGAAAATCGGATCAGCACTATTCGTGGAATGGCGCCGCAGCAAGGCAGCGGATGCATCCTGGCAAAAGTAATCGTATCCTTAAACAGGTTAAGTGAGCACTAAATTCCAATGATCATCCCCCTGTGTGGCTATGCCATCATCAGGGGGCCATCGGTCGGAATATGTCACCATAAAGGGAGGCGACTTTGTCCCAAAAAAAGGATCTTAAATTTGGCGTAGCCATTCCTCAGGTCTTCCTCAACGGCAAGGCCGATATGGATTTGGTAAAAAACAGCATACGCACGGCGGAGGATCTCGGCTATCACAGTATGTGGGTCCAAGATCAAGTGCATGGCTACGTGCCCCTGCAAGAATCCGTCAGCCTGCTGTGTTATGCGGCGGCGGTGAGCTCTAAGGTCAAGCTCGGCGTGTCCGTTATCGTTTTTCCCGTGCGCAATCCGGTGCACCTTGCGAAAAGCCTCAGCACCCTTGATCAAATGAGCAATGGACGATTGATTTTAGGCATTGGACTTGGACCGCCATCGGGAAGTGAGGATTTTTATCTTGCCTTTGGCACCAGTTACAAAGGGCGGGTACGTCGATTCAACGAGAATCTTAAAATCTTGAAATCGCTTTGGACCGAGGACAAAACGAATATAGAGGGTGAGTGGGCAACCCTTCACAACATTTCAATGGAACCAAAGCCCATCCAAAAACCCCATCCGCCTATTTGGATTGGCGGTCAGCACCCTAATGCGCTACGCCGCGCCGTAAAATATGGCGACGGTTTTGCCTCGGCAGGACCCACTTCGACCGAAAACTATAAAAAACACGTGACTCTGGTTCGCCAGTATATGGAAGAAGAGGGACGCGATCCAGCCACCTTCACCATTTCCAAACGCGTCTATTTGGCTGTGGATGACAACGAAGACCGCGCCAAAAGCCGGCTCGATGATTGGTTCAACAAACGCTACAGCTGGATGGTGAAACACCGTCCGAAAATGGTCGAGCAAAGCTGTGTTTGGGGCAGCACCGCACGTGTCACCGAAGGTCTTGCCGACATCCTGTCCGGCGGCGCCGAAATGCTGATCCTGAATCCCTTGTGGGACTATATGGAACAAATGGAGGCACTGGCATCGGAAGTGATCCCGCAGCTTAGGTCGAATGTCCCGTAAGGAAGGATGCCGGCGGGATCGATATTGCCGCGAGCGAGAATCCGCACGAAGTATCAAAGCTTTCGGTCGCTCAACCGCCGGCGCAGCATTCAATGGCCTCTGAATAACTCAGCCGTCGACATTCCGGAGAATCAAGCCAGCAACCGGACGACCATAGATAAACCGGCAGGATCTCCGGCTCGGATCCGTTGTTATGCCAGAAAGAATCAACCGCATACTGATTGCTTGTACCGCGTTCGATAATCGTGGCGGAATTGCTCGGCCAATCGTTAATCAACATGTTTCCGTAAATGACCGCTTCACCGATATCATGATAGGTCATCAGTCCGTCGTTCCGGAGAAAAGTCAAATAACTCGTCGTATTGGCGGATTCGTCAATACAATCCAATTGACCGGCCTTGCCAAGATAAACAGCGCCGCCAATATCGCCCTCAATACCCGCCTTGGGACCTACTATTCTTTCGAGAAGGGCGATCGCAAGGCTAATGCGTTTTCGCTCCTCTTCAGCATTTTGCGGACGCTGCACAAAAAGAGTGCGAACCTGAACCCATTCATCGTCGCTGATACTGACATTCGTTATGGACGTGCAGCCATAGCCATGACAGACATTAAAACTATGCCGCGTGCTATTTGTACCGACACGGTCTCTAAGCACATGTCCTACGGGAGAGCTCGTGCATCCGGCCAACAAAACCACAAAGATCAGCGCTAACCAGCACCCCATTGACGAAAATCGAAGGTCCGATGATCCAGGTGAAAATTTACGCAATAACATTTGTCCGCTCTCCAAAAGATTTCGCTCGTTCCTTCGCGGCCTGTGTTCAGGTCAAGCTCCCTTGGGCTTTCTCGTTAAGCCAGAGATCAAACGGAAATCCGTGAATAGAACAGCATTCGCCCATAGGCAGAGCAAGATGTTTATTTGCCGAACGAAAGACCTACATATCCCCACCTGAAACTTAACATCGCTCGCTGGAAGCGTATATATACTTTATGCCATATGTCAAAATTCACCAATTAACCAAGCGGCGGCGGCAGGCGTCTCGTCGGCCACCATCCGAGTCGGAGACATCATCCCATTCATAGGGAAAACTCCGGCAAAAAACGGACCCTGCCCGGGCAATCGGTCCAAAACTCGGCCGGATTTTCGCTCAATCGCCAGTCCGCAGGCGGATCGAATTAGAATGTTTCCAGGAAAACCGGGTCCACCCCGGCCTTCGCCGGGGCATGCTTTTCCTGAATGCGCTCTAACGTGCTTAAGCCACCGGGAGACGTAAAACAAGCGGCCGCCCAATGAAGAGCGGCCGCTTAACAAACAAAACTAAAAGTCAGATCCGTTATTCAGCAGCGTAAGGCGGGCTGCTTGTCAAACTGGCTTGATCTCTTTCCGAAACAAAAAGGCGCTGCACATTGGCCAGGTCTTCCTGCGTGTCCACCTCACCCCAAGTCAGACCTTCAATTGACGCCGCCTGGACGAAACCATCTCTTGCCATTTTGTCCACAACCATCAGATACCAGGCGTGCACCGCTTCAGGATCTTGCATGGCCTCCGCAATGGCTTGCGCAAAAAGCTGCGGGCCTTCGCCGCGGAAATACAAAAGGCCAATCGATTCGCCGTCCGTCTCCTCGCGCGACAATTTTTTGCCGACCGCCAAAAGACGCGTCCCATTGAGTTGAACTTTCATATCGTCATCGTCGTAAGACGACTTGCGATCAATGGTGATCGTGATCGGCGCGAGGGTACTGGAAAGAACACGCCGCGGTATTCTCGGCTCGAATAATGTATCACCATTTACCAGTAGAAAATCACTGTCCATTTCATCAATCGCCATCCAACAACTGGCAAGGTTGTCCGATACCTGAAAGAAAGGATTGAAAATTGTCCGGATGCTGAGATTGGGACTTTGCCAAGGCGCCAAGGTACGCTCAACCGCCTCAGCACCAAACCCCGTGACGACACAAACGTTATTGACGCCGCAGTCATGTAAAACCTTTATCTGCCGTTCAAGCATGGTAAGATGGCCGATTGGCAAAAGACACTTTGGTCGGTGTTGAGTCAAAGGAAGAAGTCGTGAACCGCGTCCCGCACTTAGTATTATAGCTTTCATTGTACCAGCAACTTCTGAAATGTTTTGTGTTGAAATTCCGAATGAGTCAATTTTTCCGTCCCGGGTGGTATATCCCAATCGACCACTTCATATCCGAGTTTCCCAGCCTGCTTTTTAAAGTTTCGGTTCGGGTTCACGGCTATTCCACGGTCTGCCCAAGATAAAAGTGGCACATCCGACTTATGATCCGAGTAAGCGATGATCGTACAATCCTCTCGCGACGCCGGCAGCGCCGCCGCGACAGCGCTTAGTTTTTCTTGCCCAAAACAGTTCTCCCCCTCAATTGTGCCACAATATCGGTCCGCTTCGTCCCAGCTGGATTTTGTGCAAACGGTCAATGCAAAGCCCAGCCTGGTCGCCAGCGGACATGCCCAAAGGTCCATACTGGCTGTCGCCAAAACCAATAGGTGTTTCTGGGATCTATGTTTCTCAATGGCAGGTCTAGTACCCCGGCGCAGGCCTCGTAAAAGCACCCTTTCCACAAAAGCGTCAACATAATGGTTAATTTCCTGCCGCGAACGGCCGGCCAAAAACAGGCCGAGCATTCGCTCCTTGAAAGCCTGACGGGCGATCCCCCCCGTCAAATAGCGTAGTGCCGCTACAATCGCCGGTACCAAGGCCCAGGCTCGAGTAGGATTCTGGCGCAAGACCGAGAGAAGGAATGGCGTAAAGGTGCCGTACTTCGTCAGCGTTCGATCCAAATCAAACACAGCAACCGTCACCTTGTTATCTATCGTGTTTGCCATCAGCCTGAAATTATCTCGTTTAAGCCTGCGCTTCCGCCAACCAGGACGTGATCGAGTGACCTCGAGCCCGCATTACCAATGCCTGAATAAGCCGCACTGCATGGAATATGAACGTAATGACACTCCACACCGCCAGCATGAGGAACCCGATATCAGGCCGTGCGATCAGGGCCCCGATCATCAATAAGGCCACGTTCGGGTTGCGCCGTGCCGAAAATAGCCGGAACACCGAATCCACAGACTGCCACATGTGAATTTGAATGGAGAACGAAAAGACGAATATGCCTTCAATAACACGACAAGCGAGATAGCCCGCCACGATAATCACCATAGCCGTTTCCAGCCAGGGGCCAAACTGATCGTATTGGGTGGCGCCGAGGCCAATCCACCATGCCACCCACCAAAACGGCGGATGGATATGATCAATGCCATGATCGTAAATATCGCCCCATTGCGAATAGGTCATCGTAACGCGGGCAAGCTTGCCGTCGACCGTATCCAACAGGGCCATGAGCCAGGCAGTCATAATACCGCTCATGAAGTAGCCCTTAGCGAACAGATAGGTTGTCGCAATGACCAAAATGAGACTTCCCGTGGTCACCGTATTCGGTTTGATGCCCCTATTGGCGGCCCACCGCGTCACCCGCAATGCAGGGATCGGCCAGAACCATTTGGTCACGAAATCGGTTACCCCTTTGTACGATTGGGTGAACATTTTCTTCTCGATGCCGCGCGCCGACATTTCGTTCAACGAAATCGCATAAGGCACTTCCCGTTTTCGCAGTCCCTTATTGTAGGCAGAACCTAGTTCCGACGGGCATAAAATCCTGAGTCCCAGAGCCTCTGCCGACGTGTCATCAAACGCACCCTTGGTCACAAGGGCATGTGCTAATTCGAATCGGCGGGCATCCCCCTCGGCTTCAAGATGGATAGCGACCACTTTCCGTTGGCCGTTGGCCGTTGGCTCGGTGACCAGAAGTACATTGGGCGATGTGGTTAGATTTCGCACCAGACTGGGATGCAGAACCCATTCGGCCCCGACCACCAAAACAGCCCTATCGGGCTTGGCTCGTTTGGTGTCGACTTCGGCGCCGGACCGTGAAAAGCCACGCGCCAAATGCTCCTTGGGTGTCAGCCCCCAAATCCGCTGTTTGCAGTCGCCGACAATGCGTAGTACCGGCTTCGAGTTTCCCTCCACCGCATCCCGCGACTGCGGCTCTTCGACCGTCAATGCCCTCTTGCCTCCAAATTAAGTCTTCGATTAAACACCGCTTGCCCGCGCTTTGAGGCGGATTTGCGACCATATCGACAAGGTCGATTTCTTGGGGGGTACAAATAGCATTATTGAAACTTTCACCAAAGCTTACTACCCCTTGTGAGGTGGCCGGCGCGCCGCGATCCTGGCTGCCGGACTCACCTGGTCGCTAGAGCGAAATATGCTGATGTCTTGCGCTATCCGGGGCTTTCGGGGCATCACACAGGCCACGAATTTTTGTTTGAATCGAAAGGTATTTCAAAACCATGACAAAAAGTGATTGGGTCAATGAGACGATTCTCAAGTTCGGATATCCCAAAACCCTTGTCGCCGAATCCACCCATTGGGTGATACTCCTGCGGCCACGTCAAGCGACGTTGGGCGCCCTGATCCTGGCCCATAAGGGACATGCGACGTCGTGGGGGCAGATTGAGGCGGGCGCCTTCGAAGAGCTCAAGAAAATCACCTCGGGCGTCGAAAATGCCCTGTCCAAAGCCGTCGAATTCAAAAAGCTCAATTACCTGATGTTGATGATGGTGGATCCACAGGTTCATTTTCATGTTCTGCCCCGCTACGATCGCGACCAGACGTTCGCGGATATTGTTTTTCCTGATCCGGGATGGCCCGGCCCGCCGGATCTAGGTTACGCCCCCGATCTTGATCCGGGCGCTTTTGAACGATTGCGCCAGCACATACGCAGTCACTGGGCCTAAACGATTATTTAAATTCGCGCCAACAGCCGTGACGCGATAACAAACAACAAAATGGCAGCCACAAGGTTGCCGATCAAAGCGGCAACGCCAGCGCCGATCAAACCTATTTCCATTAACAACACAATGATGGCGCTGACATGCACAATGCCCGCAACAAGCTTGATATATAATGCCAGCTGCGGGCGGCCGATTGCATACAATGTTGGTTCAAAGGCAAACGTCGCCATGGCAACAGACGATGCAAGTGTGAGAATCAACAAGACGCCATAAGCGTCGGCGAAGTCGTCACCGAAAAGATAAAAAAGTACCGGTTGGCCGGCAACAAATACAATAACGGTAAAAAGGCTACCGATCAGAAGGCCTAGTTTGCCCGACTTAAAGACGATCTGTCGCAAATAGGCGCCGCTCTGCGAACCCGCGAGCTTTGCCAATTCCGGGTAGATCGTGCTGTTAAACAACTGGGCCGCTTTGGTCAGTGCTCCGGCAATCTCCTGGGCCACTTTGAGAAGGGCAGCCCCGGCCGGACCAAGAATGAAACCAACAGACAGAGTCGCGATATACGTACTGGCCATATTAGCGGTGCCGTGGAAATTGGCCGTCCAAACAAATGGCCATATGCCTTCGTGGGGGGATGCCAATCCACGCAAACGCCAATCCATGCCTTCGGTCACTTTTTGCCTTTTTAATTCGCGCCACCCGAGACAAACTAAAACCAGCGCGCTCAATGCACCTGCAATAAACCAAACTAAAAGATAGATCTGCCAACTTGCGCCCATATAACTGGCAATCCCTACACCAATCAATCGCAAGATAGGCACGATCAACGCTTGAAATCCCAACAAATCGAATCGGTTGAACAATCGCAACACACCCAAAGGCGTCGATTTGACGTTGATCAGAATGAGCACACAATAAACCGTTGCAAGCGGCACCGCATCGGGCGCAAGACCGAACCTTGGTCCAACATATTGAATGGCAATAGCCCCGATAAGAAATCCGATTACCGCACTTGCCACGTCGAGACACAGTGTCAGTTTTAACAATTTCTGAAAGGCGCCGAGATCGTCTTTATCGAGATAGGCCGCGCCGTAACGAATGAGTGCTTGCCAGGATTTGAAGGAAACGATTTCTCGGACGAACGCCGAATAAGTATGAATTAAGACAATGATGCCGAACTGAGCAGCACCCAATGCCTGTGCGGCAAGGGAAAGGTAGGCAACGCCCGCAACAACAGCCACGCCCTTACTACTGACCACAATGCCCGTATTTTTAAGCACCCGCCGGAACAAATGATCGGGCGACCAGCCATCCGATTGTCGTTGTGTAACATCGGTCGCAGAACCGGACGTGATGGAGCCTTCCGGCGATGGGGCGTCGGCGTCGGAGGCCATCCCTTTTTGATTGTCCCGAGTGGTCATTTTCACTGTCGCGCAAGCAAGATTTTTTCCGCTAGTTCCAGATCAGCCATTTTATCAACATCGATGGCGGCTTCGGGAAACGGCAGGTTGACGGGCCTTGCCACAAGGCCAAGCCGATTCGAAGCGCGGTCTAACGCCTTAACCAATGTCGGTCGCCTCAGAAAAAACATTATAATGGTCAATAGACCAAATGCCCAAATTATGCGCCAGGGCCGTTTGCGATGGCGAACCACATCCCGCCAGAATTCCGCCGCCTTAAGTCCCTTCGCCGTTCGAAAGACGAAAAGATTGCACGAAGAATATTTGTCGTCCTTGAAAGGAAGGTAGGTTCGTTGAGCATCCGGAAATTTCTCTTGGATCAACCGGCCGGACGTAAAGGCAATCGATAAGTCGGCCGATGCTTTGAGCAACTCTTTACAGAAATAGTCGACAATCTCAACCGTCAGAAGAGCATTGTCTCCGGTTGTTACCAATAGGGGGAAAGGATCGGAAAGAGAGTGGGCGGCCGTCAAGAGACTATCAGGCGCGCTCCTTGCCGAAGGCATAAATTCAATGGCACCTTGATCCAGAAAGTCCTGCAACACCGGTATTGCCTCCAAGGCCTCGGCCTGATCCCCAACCACGATTATGCGCCCAATCCGGTGGCTGACTTTCAAGGCATCAATAACACGCAGCAAAATTGGTGTCCCCGCTGCCGCCATGTAACACTTGTTATGTTGCCAAACCGACTCAATTGCATCACTCCCGGAATGTCGCCCAGCTAAGATGAGCGCAGTAAAGAGTTGAGATTGTGACGCCAATTCCTCTGCCACTGTTAAAGTGCCTTCTCGTACATGCGATAAACTTTATAGGGGCGTCCGCCAATTGCCTCAATCATATTGCGCATGGCCGTATTGTCTTCGAGTATCCATGACATCTCACTTTTCTTGATTCCCCTTTCCAGGTGGCTCGCGTAAATATTCTCTATCGTTCCGTAAGCAAAAACGGCACCAAGCGGTGTCGCTTGAAATTCCTTACGAACCCCCATCAAGGGCACTCGGACGGTGCTCACCCGGTTCAATTTCAGGCGATAAAGCAAGCGCGCCCAGCCAAACGGAAAAAGCCTGCCGTCAAGATCACGTATCGCCTCATTGAGATTGGGCAATGCCATAGCAAAGGCGACCGGCCTGCCTTCAAATTCAGCAAAGCAGACCGAATGGGAATTAATGAGAGGCCGCACCTCTTTGGCAAGGTGCCGAATTTCTTTTTCCGTGAAAGGCAGGAATCCCCAATTCTCCGACCACGCATCGTTAAAGATATCAGCGATAATGGCCATTTCTCGTTCATAGGCGCTCCAATTGAGCGGACGCAACGTGATTTTCGGATCGTGTTTTCCGCGATCCACCAATCGGCTAACCGACGGCGGAATGCCGCCTTCGCTCAATGTGATCAAATAAGCGATTAGATCCTTCGCCTTTTGGTAGCCGCATTGCTCCAGCATGCTCCCATAATAGGGCCTCGCATGTCCCATCATGAGCATAGGCGGGTCATCAAACCCCTCTACAAGCACACCGCATTCGTCATTGACCGAAAAATTGAAAGGTCCAAGGCTGCGGCGCATATTGCGCGAGCGCAGCCATTCCTCCGCCGCCGCAAGCAACGCCTCGAAGACATCTTTCGAGTTAACCGCCTCCAAAAAGCCGATATGTCCCGTATGGGCATCGTGTTTTTCTAGAAAGCGGCGGTCAATCTGCGCACTCAGCCGGCCCACGACTTCCCCGTCTTGCAACGCCAACCACAGCTGAACCTCTGCTTGGTCAAAGTAAGGATTATGTTTTGAACTTAAATGACGCAAGCGCTCGACAAGCAGCGGTGGAACCCACGCCGGGTCATCGGCGTATATCTTCCACGGCAGGCGGATGAAAGTTTTTAGATCTTTACGGGTCCTAACCGGAACGATGTGGATTGCGGAAACCCCATTCGCATCTGGAGACGGAGTGGCCTCGCGCGTTATCGAAGACGGCTCAAATGTCGGCATCAATTCTTGGCAGCAACGATCGGGGCTGTCTCGGAACCCGTGGACAATTGTGCCACCCAAGGATATCGCTTGGCTTCGCTGTCCGTGTAACCCAAATTTCGCGCGGTTGGGCTACGCGGCACCGAACTGTTGCTGTCATAATAGGACGAGAAAAACCTGTCCCACAAATAGTTGGTAATGCCGTAATTGCCCGTCTCATTGTGAAAGTGGTGAGCCATATGCAATTGCTTGATTCGCTCGAGAAAAGCGCTCTTTGGCGCATATCCCAGATGTTGACTGCAATGACAAAACTCATAAAAGCAAGTGACCAGGATGCCTGCCGCAAGTCCAATTGCCGCCCCCGACAAACCGCCAATAAGCCCGCCCATGGGCGCGGTCACGACCACAACCGTCGGCAGCGTGGTATGCAGACCGCCGAACAGCACCGCCATATCGTTCGGATTCTGATGATGATCGAAATGTATCCGCTTCCAAAGCGCTGCCGTCATCTCCGATTTATAAAGCCAGCGACCGTGCAGAAGGAAACGGTGAAGAACATACCAAACAAGAGGATAAACCAAAATGACAACCACCACGACAATCGCCAAATCAGCCAATCGACCGAGCGAATAAACCGCCAAAATACACAGCGCGAAAAACAACATGAGATAGACTTGAATTCCTGGATAGGTGAAATAGGCCTTGACCAGGTCATTTAGAGACATCTTGTCCAGAAGATATTTCTGACTCTTCCAGGTCTTGTAACTCATAAACACGAGAGTCGCTCCCAAGTTGACGTCCTAAGATATGCGGCTTTGTGGCCCGAAAATAGACGGTAAAACGTCGCATTCGAGGGCCGACTGCCCGGGGATTCGGGCCGGCACGCCCATTTCTGCGTACCCGGCCCTATTTGAATCAATTCGGCGGACAATTGCAACCGATCGACCAAAACCCGCAAAAGCTAGAGTGTTTCCAAGAAAACCGGGTTCGTTCATCCTAGCCGCTTTATTTTTTTGACGGCCAATTTTTCAACACAATCTCCACATCGGCGCCGTTTTCACCGACTTCGAAGGACAGGTCGCTAAATTTCGGTACCCTTAATCGTATTCGCGGATTGTTCGACAAGCCGAACGGCTCCTTGGGAAAACCCAACCAATTCTTGTCGAATTTTCTATTCCCGTTGATGTCGTGATAAACCGCAATGGCATAAGTGCCATATGTTTCCACCGGAACACATAAACGGACCTGGTCAAACGCTGCCGACACCCGCGTGCGCGAGATTTTCATACCTTTCTTGAGGATATGATCCGGGTTGTCGGCAAGAAGGTCCACCACAATCGACCCGCTCGCCGTCCTTACATCTTGCACCGTAACCAATATATGAGATGCTAATTGGGCGCAGCCGGCGACACCGAGGCTTTGTGAAGGCACGGCTGAAACCACAACGCCCAAGACCACAATGAGCGCTGCCAGCGGCCAATATAGAGCAGGCCGAAGAAAAGATATTACAGCCGGTAAATAAAAAGTGACCGGCGATAAACGAGAATTATTGTGGATTGAAGGGTCCAACCCACTGAAATTGAGCAAATCTCTCAATATCATGCCCCCCTGAAGCATATGAAACAGCAAACATTTACCCACTTAGCCCAACTATTTGCGATAATGGATATCGCAAGCCGGGTCAAGATTACGATGCCCTCTGTTGAGTTCACGAAAATGCGGCGAACGAAATGAGTTTGGTCAACCGATACATATTGCGACAACTAATTGTCTATTCGGCAACGATCATGTTGATTGCCTTGGCCGCGCTGTTGCTCGAACGCATGCTTAGGTTGCTCGATCTGACGGTAAATTCAGATGGTATGATCGGTTATGTCTCGCAAATGCTACTGAATCTAATTCCGCATTATTTGGGAATCGCAATACCGACGACATTCTTTCTCGCAGTGCTTTTGACAGTGAGCCGCATGAGCCGCAACAGCGAGCTCACGGCGCTCAATGCAGCCGGCGTCGGACTGTTGAGATTGATGTATCCCATTATGGCGACAGCAATTTTACTAACGGCAATCACCGCAATATTACTCTCCGTCATTCAACCCTACAGCCGCTACACTCATCGATCGCTGGTTCACGACGTTAGCTACCGCTCTCTTGACACGGCACTCAAGGAAGGTGCCTTCGTACATGCCGGCGACATGACTTTCATGGCGGAGGGCCGGTCAACAATGGGCGACATATTGACGAATGTCTTCGTGTTTAAGCGCAACGATGACGGAAGCTCTACTGTTACGACAGCACCCAAAGGTCTATTGCTAAAGGACGCCCCTGAGCTCGGTATGTCCCTCGGCCTTGAAAATGGCGTCCGCATTGATTTCACCAAACAAGGGAGTTTTGACCGCCGCTTGAGTTTTGAGTCGTTTTTGTGGCCGGTTAATATCGGCACTTTGGGGCCGTTCCGTGCCCGAGGTCGTGACGAACGCGAGCTGACCCTCACGGAACTTTGGCAGTATCGAAATTCCGCGCCAGAAAAAATCGGTAAAAATAAAATCGTTTCGGAGTTTCACGTGCGACTCGTGAAGATTCTGTCGATATTAATCTTGCCCCTCATGGCTGTGCCTTTGGGGCTCAATAATAGCCGCACCAGTCAATCCTGGGGTGTGGCACTCGGGGTACTCGTACTCATTGTCTACCAAAAAGTCATCGAGCTCGGCAGTGCGTTATCGGGGGTCGGCGCAGCATCTCCTTTGGTTAGCATGTGGCTACCGTTTCTGTTGTTTTTAGTGGTCGGAGCGGGACTTTTTTATCACGTGAGTCGGCGCGTCACCGCCGACCCGACAGACTGGCTCGCACACCAATTTGGTGGATTTGCGTCATGGGTGCAGGGATTTTTCGATCGCGCAAAAGATGGGGCGACCGTTGCTAGACGGCCGCAACAAACTAGATGACGTCTACCTTACATCGATATCTCACCAAGTTATTTTTCTCGCGCTTGGTGCTATTGCTGGTCGGTATCAATTTTCTTGTCGTCATTCTGGATTTTATGGCCAATGGCGACGATGTGATCAGCTCGAACTCGACACCGCTTTTGTCATCCTTTCGCTATATGGGGCTGCGCCTGCCTCAAATTGCGTCAACACTCATGCCGTTTGTATTGCTTATTGCGGTTCTCCTTACATTGATGGAACTGGTCCGGCATCAAGAAATGGCGGCGATGATGTCGGCCGGCATGTCACAGCTTAAAGTCATGTTGACCCTGCTGCCCGCGGGCATGATCGTCGCGGTTTTACAATTTGCCATTAATGACCAATTGGAGCCGAGAGCTATAAAGGAACTAAAGAATTGGGGAGTCGGAGAATACAAAGTTGATAAGGGGGAGGAGATCGATGCAATTTGGTTTCACCATCAAAGTGACATAATTCGCGTGGGCCGCGTCGAACGCGGTGATCTACTTCACGACATTACTATTTTCCGGCGTGGTCAAGACGGAAACATAGTCGAGCGCATTCATGCGAATAGGCTGGTTCACGAAAATGGGACTTGGATTCTGAGTGACGTCAGCCGTTCGACCATTACTCGCCGCGAGCCGGAACAACTCGACCATCTTGAATGGCAGAGCAATCTGCAGCCCCATCTTGTGGCATCGCTTGCATCTCATCCCAAGGATCTATCCGTTTTTGAGATCAGACGATTTTGGCAAGAGGCAAGGTTTGGCAGCTTTCCCAATCATGTTTATGAAGTGTGGATGCACCGGAAAATTGTTGCGCCCCTCGTCCTTTTTGTCATGGTTCTAATGTCTGTTCCGCTTGTCCAGCGCTACCAACGTGATACAAATTTAGTTTCGATATTAGTATTCGGATTGGCTGCGGGTTTTTTCTTCATTGTCTTTGACGATCTTTTGATGACATTTGGCGAGGCGGGGCTCATCCCGCCCATATTGGCTGCTTGGGCGGCAACTCTGATCTTCGCCGCAATCGGCGCGACATTGGCCTTGCACCACGAGTCACTCTGAACATGAACACGCCCGCCGTAAAAGTAGGCCTCATATCAAATCCCTTAAGTCAAAGAAATAAGAAGCGCCGGGGTAAGCTTAACGACATCGTTAGTTCACACGCCGATATATTATACGAGCCCCTTGAGGAGATCGCCGCTTTGGCAGAGATTCTCAAAAAGTTTTCGGCCCGTGAGGTCGGGCTGATTGTGCTGGATGGCGGCGATGGCACGGTTCAAGCGGCTTTGACCGAATTACTAAACGGCAACGCTTACGACACACCGCCATTGCTGTGTGTCTTGCCAAGCGGTATGACCAACTTAATTGCCGGCGATGTCAGCGGCAAAGGAACACCGGAAATGGGTTTCTCTCGAGTGATAGAGAGAGCGCGCAACGAATCCTTCGATCAATGGATCGTTGAGCGCCATGTCATTCGCGTGCAATATGCACCAGACCTGTCACCCATTTACGGCATGTTTTTTGGCATGGGCGCGGTGACACGGGCGATCGAACAATGTCGTCGCGTCATTCACCCCCTGCGAATTGAAGGACCCGGCGCGGTAGGCCTTACCTTGGCCGGCCTGCTCATACGCAGATCGATCAGAGGGAACCGCGACGATACTGTGTTTCGCGGCGACAATATCACGCTTCAATTTAATGACGGTAAGGCGATCCCGATACATAACCTGCTGGTTTTGATCTCGACTTTGAAGCGACTTGCGCTTGGAACGCGGCCCTTTTGGGGAGAAGGCAATGGCGGTCTCCAAGTTACAAGCATCGCCTATCCGCCCACTCGATTTTGGCGCTCACTTTTCCCCCTGCTATATGGCAAGGAAAGGCGCAACCTTGATTCCGAGATTTATTTGAGCCAAAGAACCGATCATCTCGCCATCACAATGAACAGCCCGTTCACATTGGACGGTGAGATGTTCCAGCCTTCACCGGACATTCCCGTCAGATTAGAGGCTGCCGGTCCGGTTCGGTTTATCCGCTGGTGACGCCATGTCAATGGAACAAACGCTTGCTCAAATTATTCGACGGGAGATTTATCAGCCGGTACCGCAAGCGGTGCAAACAGCCGCACAGGGCGTTCGCGATCGACATGGTGATGGTGTCGCGGCAATTCTTTTCTACGGCTCTTGCCTTAGAGACCAATCGGTTGAAGGCAAAGTGATTGATTTTTACGTACTCGTGGAGCACTACCATAACATCCACAAGAGCTGGATCATGAGCACGGCAAATGCCCTGCTTCCGCCCAACGTCTACTATCTAGAGGTCCCCGATGATGGAGGCACGGTCCGCATCAAATACGCCGTTTATACGTTAAACGCATTTAACAGGGGGGCATCCCAACGCACCATACAGTCGACAATATGGGCACGATTCGCGCAACCCTGTATTCTGCTATACGCGCGCAGTGATGCGGTCGAGGGGCGGATTGTTTCGGCATTGGTCAAGTCCATCACGACGTTGATGAAACTAACCACACCTCTCATGGCCACAACATTCACCTCGAAAGAATTATGGGTGCGCGCTTTTCAAGAAAGCTATAGATCGGAATTGCGCGCGGAACGTTCGGATCGCCCCGCCCAACTCTATGATCATTTTGAAATGCGTTACGAAAAGCTGAGCAAACTTTGTTTGATCGGCGCCGAACAACAAGAAAGTCAACCTCAAACGCCCACACGCTACCGAAATTCAAGCGGCAAATGGGCTAGAGCCCTCACCCAAACGAGATGTGTGGTGCGGCGGTTCTACGGCAAGTTTCTCACAATATTGCGCCTTGTGAAGGCGGCATTTACGTTTGATGGCGGACTCGACTACATCCTTTGGAAGATTGAAACCCATTCGGCCGTGCGGGTAAGACCGACGCCCTGGCAAGAGCGGCACCCGGTGCTGGCGGCACCGATCTTGGCATGGCGGTTATACCGGCAAGGGGCTTTTCGCTGAGGCGTCAGAAGATGTCGGCATGGCATCTCGCCGCATTTCGGCCAAGCGTGAGAAAATCTCTCCAATTTCCTCAATCTCCTCAACGCTGTGAGCGGCTGAAACGCTCAATCGAAGAAGTGAGGTGGCGTTAGGCGTACCGGGCGGAATAGCCAGATTTACGTAAACGCCTGCTTGAATGAGCCAGTTCCAACACGTCACAGCGTCTTCACGGCTTGGCATCTTGACCGCAATAATGGGTCCCTTGTCGGCGCAAAGCTCAAACCCTAGTTGATGCAACCGATCGTAAAGCCGTGATGAATTGCGCCAAAGTGTTTGACGCAGTTCGGGACGCTTCTCGATCTGATGTACCGCTTCGAGCACCGATGCCACATTGGCCGGCGACATCGACGCGGTGAACATATAAGGCCGGCTGACGCAACGCAGAAGCTCAAATTCCGGGTGATTGGATGCGGCAAAACCACCTACCGATCCCAGGCTCTTGCTAAAAGTGCCTACATAAAAATCGATTTTATCAAGCACGCCCTGATCTTCTGAAACGCCGCGACCCTTATCACCAAACACTCCATAAGAATGTGCTTCATCGACAAAAAGATAAGCGTCATGTTCATGGGTAATCTTTTCGATCTCGGCGACGGGCGCCACATCACCGAACATGCTGTACATCCCTTCAACAATGACCAGCACATTACCGCCGTCTTGGCCCAAGCGGGTTAAGCGTTTATCCAAATCTTCCGGAGAGTTGTGGCGAAATCGGATGGTCTCGGCGTCGCTCAATTTGCAACCGTCATAAATCGAAGCATGGCAATCGGCATCAATTAGAATCGTATCTCCCTGTCCTGTGAGACCCGATATAACGCCGAGATTGGCTTGATAACCGGTTGAAAACACAATCGTGTATTGATAGCCGAGAAACTTTGCCAGCGCCTGCTCCAGCGCTTTGTGATTCGCATAGGTACCATTGGCGAAACGAGAACCCGTGGTACCGGTTCCTTGCTTCGCCATGGCTTCTTGGCCAGCGCGCACACATTCCGGGTCGAAGGTGAGGCCGAGATAATTATTGGTGCCCGCTAACAACACCTCACGCCCGTCGATCAACGCTCGAGTAGGCGACAATATCTCCGCCATACAGACACTGAACGGATCATCTCCGACCTCTAGGATAGAGTTATACAGATCCGATAATGGTCCAAACTTATCAAAAATACTCATGGCCTTATTTTTCGCTCACAAGCTTTTGAACAGACTTAACCAGATCGCCCACAGTCCGCAGTTCAGACATTAAATTCATGGGGAAGGATATATCGTAACTATCCTCCAACTCCATGATCAAATCTAAGATAGCCACGGAATCGATCTCCAATTCCGTTGCAATATCGGTGTCTTTCGTCAATTCAATGTTATTGACATTGAAGACTTTCAGCAATGCACAAGTCTTTTGAAAGACCAAATCGTGATCTTCCTGTGGCATCTTTTCTCTATCCTTCATCTTTTGGTTCTCATTCGGATATACGCTATCAACTAGAGCACGTTCACAAAAGATGGAATCACTAACGTGCTCTAGGTCTTTGTTTTGTCGCGCATTCGAACCCAAAAACCGCGTACACTTTTTGTGAATGCGCTCTAGACCACGTTCTTCGATTCTATGAATTGTGAACGTGGTCTATTGTAATATATCCATCCGGCCGGCTTATAGCAGCTTGTTATGATTTCTCACTCTGCCAAGACAGACAAGCCTTCGGCGGATTCATTGGATCGGTCCTCAAAGGCACCGGCAAGGAATCTAGCTTTTACCTTAGCCCGGCTCAGCTTGCCGGACGATGTCATGGTCAGACTGCGCAGCGGTGCCAAAACGATCTTGCTCGTCACACCCGCTGTTGCATGGATCGTTGTTTTGATCCGACGCAATAATTGCTGGCGCGCTTCATCGCCCTTAACACGGCACTCGACCACCGTCACAACCGATTCCGTCCCATCGGACTTCTCAACTGAAAAAGCCGCCACACCGCCGCTACGTATTTCGGGCAGGCGTTCTATGGCCCACTCAATATCGTGAGGCCAAATATTGCGTCCGTTGACGATGATCAAATCTTTGCTGCGACCTGTGACGACAAGCTCCCCGTCGATCAGGTAGCCCATGTCACCCGTATCCATCCAGCCGTCATCCGTTAAAACCCGTTGCGATGCTTCTTTGTCCTGAAAATAGCCGGCCATAAGGCTTGGACCACTGATAAAAATGTCGCCAACCTCACGATCCGCCACAAGGGATCCATCGCTGCGTCTGATTTCAAGTCCGTGTCCCGGCATGGGCTTACCGCAAATGACGAATGTGCGTCTCTTATCCGCGTTACCGTTTAATTTTATGGGTTTAGCGATACCCGAATTGGCATAGACCTGCATATCAATGGTATCTCTCGCGAAGTCCTCATCGACATCGGCAAAGGTCATGGCGAGCGTTGCTTCCGCAAGGCCATAGCTGGGTACAAATGTCGAGCGTCGATACCCCACGGGCTCGAACGTCGAGATAAACGTATCAAGCACGTCGGCACGAATCATGTCGCCGCCAATGCCCGCAACGCGCCAAGACGACAAATCGATCCCGTCCAAGGAACCATTCTTTGCCCGCCGGCAACACAATTCGTATCCGAACGACGGGCTGAACGCCATGGTTGCTTTGTTGTCCGAGATAATCTTGAGCCAGAGCAACGGACGGCGCGCGAAGTCTGCAGTAGCAATATAATCGACGCTCACCTGCATCATGAGCGGCCCCAGCGCAAACCCCACAAGACCCATATCATGGTAAAGCGGTAGCCAGGAAATCGTACGATCTCCTTGCCGACATTTCAGGCCGTGTCGAAGAATGGCGGTGATATTACTTGTCGTGGATTTTTGCGTCGCCGTGACGCCTTTGGGTGAGCTCGTGCTGCCCGAGGAATATTGAATGTAGCAAGGCTCATCGGGGCCGAGCGGTTGAAGCTCCACCTCGGCTTTGGTCATTTGATCGAAATCGCTATACGTACCTATCAAGAGGCCAGGTTGTGATTTCCCGGCTTCCTTAAGAAGTTCGATGAGATGATCGGACGTTACAGCGGCGCAGGCACCAGCCTTGGCCATCATAATGCGAATCTGTTCGATATAGGCTTCCTTACCACCCAAATTAATCGGCAACAGAAGCGGTACCGGCAGCAAGCCCGCATATTGGCAGGCAAAGAAGAAAACGTGAAATTGCGGGATCGTCTCGGCCAGGATGGCCACCCGACCATGGCGAGGAAAACCCGCCGCAACAAGACGCAATGCCAGTTCTTTGGCCCGGACGCGCAGCTCCGTATAGGAAATTTGAGCGATCACTTCACCCCGAACAGAATAAAAGTTCAAGCCGGTCTCGCCGCGCGCCGCGTATTCAAGTCCTTCTACGAGTGTATCGAAACCACTTACCTTGAAGGGCAGTTTCTCGTTTATTGTTGGTGTCGGATTAGGCATCCAATTCCCCGCTTCGTAATGCCAGTCGGGCCGTGCATTTCTTGACTGTTTTATTTGTCGGTTTGAGTCTAATGAGTTGAAGTCGGCCCGTACGCTCCCTCACTTCTGATGCCATTCGTCGGATCACTGAATCTCACCATAAACAGAGACCAAGAGTCGATAAAGACCGTCAACCCTTGGCACAACTCGCCTGTGGCGGGAAATCCCCTGATCCGTCTGGAAACTGACCCTCCGAGCAGGAGCCATATTATCCCAGCAGCCCACCGGCCGTAAATACATGGATGTTCCGCCGTTAATACCCTCGAAGCCAGCCGAAAACGGCGCTTTCGACCATAAAGATGCCCACGCATAATCGACAATAATGGCTTTTACTGTGCCCCAAATAACACAGGTCGAGACCTCTACGACACAGTTTTTTGTGCGCCCGATCGAGCCGGGCCATCCGCAGAGGCCTCAACGCTCCATTCTCAAGAGTTTCCGCTGTCACAAGTTGCCCGTTCGACAATGAAATTTGCGCCTACCCATCAAGGTTAGATCCGTCATACGACGGACTCAAAATATTCGTCCCATTTAGAGCGCATTGACAAAAAGCATGTCCCGGCGAAGGCCGGGGTGTGCGCGGTTTTTTGGGTTCGAACGGGCGACAGAACAAAGACTTTTAGAGCGTTTTCGCGATTCTGTTAAGTTCGAAAACGCTCTAGCCCTTAGGCTTTGCACCTGATACGGAACCCGTTGCGTGGGCTTGTTCAACTGTAGGTCATTATTCGAAGGATCATATCAATTGAGGAAAATGAGTCCTGCGGGGATAATGGTGGCGGCTGTGCTGAGCAGCATGGCGCTGGTGTTGCCGGCTTGGGCGGGCGCCGACACCGATTGCTGCAATGCCATCGAGGAATTGCAGCGCCAGATTTTGCTGCTTCAAGCGCAGATCGATGAGCTCAAGGCACAACAGGAAGCCCAAGACGGCGATGGAAGTGACATTCAAGTGAAATGGCAGGGGGCGCCTGAAATTTCGAGCGCCGACGGCGATTTCAAATTTAAGGTCCGTGGTCGTTTATATGCGGATTACGGCACCATGGACGGCCATACGTTCGGCGATCCCAGCCCCGATCCCTATAATCACGGCACCGAGTTGCGCACCGCACGCCTGGGCGTAGAAGGTCAGATCTTTGGTCATACGAAGTATAGGTTTGAAGCCGATTTCGCCGGCGGCACCGACGATGTGGAAGTTAAGGACGCCTATCTGCAATGGGATTTGAGCCCGGCCAGCCTCACCATAGGCCAGTTCAAGACCCCTAATTCATTGGAAGAGCAAACCAGTTCCCGCTTTACCAGCTTTATGGAGCGGGCCGCCTTTACCGATTCCTTCGGCCTGGCCCGGCAAGTGGGGATCGGCGTCGGCTTTAAGGGCGACAATTGGACTCTCAAGGCCGGCGGCTTCGGCGAAAACCTGCATGCCGAGACCGACTTTGAAGAAGGCTGGACCGTTGCCGCCCGCGGCACCTTCGCGCCCATCGCCGTCGGCAACAAAGCAGTCCATTTAGGCGCCTCGGTGCGCTGGCGCTGGCGCTCCGAAGATGACCCCTCAACCGATTATGGGGTGCGGCCGCTCATCCATATGGCGTCTGAGAAATTTGTCGGCCTCAAGGGCCTGCCGGTGGACCAAGACCTCTTCTGGGGCGTCGAGGCGGCCGGCGTCTGGGGTCCGGTCTCAATCCAAGGCGAATATGCCATGCTCAATGTGGATTTCGAGCACAGCACGGGGGGGCTCGGGGCCTTCCTGCCGGGACAAAACTTTGACAGGACTGATCCCGACTTTGCCGGCTGGTATATTGGCGGTTCTGTCTTCCTGACCGGTGAGAGCCGCACTTATAAGGCGGACAAAGGGGCGTTTGATCGCATTGAGGTCAAGAGCCCGGTCAATGACGGCGGCATGGGCGCGTGGCAACTGGCACTGCGCTATGATTCCCTTGATCTCAATGATGACGGGGTCAATCTGGGCGAACAAGACGCCCTGGTTGTCGGGATCAATTGGTATTTCAACAATTACACCCGTCTTATGGTCAATTACATCCGTGCGAATGTGACGGCGCCATCCGAACTGACTTTGATGTTGCCCACGGGCGAATCCGCCATCATCGGCGGCACCCCCACCGACAACGACATCGAGTCCGTCGGCGTCCGTGCTCAAATCGATTGGTGATCTCAAACCGCCGCGCATCCATGCGAACACGACAAACCAGCAGGCGCCTTATTTTCCCCTTAGGCGCTTGCTTTCTTTTGCAATATCCCTGTCACCAAACCATAATATTTGCATTACAAAACTGTCACAAAGGCGCGTCATGATGCTCACAGATCAAACCAGGGATTTGTCTCGCCATCCTCCCGCCTTAGGGTCTTTCCGGTTTTGATAGAATCAAAACCTGACCCTAAGTTATCGTTTTGTCGTGTTTCCGGACGGAAAACCGGTATCCACTTTTCCTGGAAACACTCTAGAGGAGCCGGACCGTCCCAACAATTAGAGCAGAGGATAAGGTGATTAGTAAAAGACTATTGTTAGTAGGGATGACGGTGGGCGCGGTCTTTCTGTCAGCCTCTGTCCAGGCGCGTGTTTTGATCCAGAACAAGGGGTCGGACACTTTGGTCAATGTGGCGCAGGCGTGGGCCGAAGCCTACCAGACCATCGATCCCGACGTCGCCGTGGCGGTCTCGGGCGGTGGCTCGGGCACGGGAATCGCTGCATTGATCAACGGAACCGTGGATCTGGCCAATACCAGCCGCGCCATGAAACAAAAGGAAATCGACTTAGCTCGATCTAAAGGGCAGAATCCGGTACAGCATATTGTGGGTTACGATGCGCTTGTGGTCTATTTACACAAAGACAATCCCGCCGAATCACTGTCCATCCCTCAATTAGCCGAAATCTATGGGAAATACGGCGAGACGGAGAATTGGTCACAGCTGAATATCGAGATACCCGGTTGCAAGGGTCAGGAAATGGTCATCGTGAGTCGCCAGAATAATTCGGGATCCTATGTCTATTTTCGCCAAGCCGTGCTGGGCAAGATGCGCGATTACAAAATGGGTACCCGCGATATGCACGGATCAAAGGACGTTGTGGAATTGGTCGAGAACACCCCCTGCGCCATTGGCTTTAGCGGCCTAGCTTACGCCACACCCGAGGTCAAATTGGCATGCATTGCGATGGAAGACGGCGCCCCTTGCGTGATGCCATCGGTTGAGACCGCCCTCGACCGTAGCTATCCGATCGCACGACCGCTTTTTATGTACACCAATGGCGAACCAACCGGTAAAATTCAGGAATATTTGAATTGGATCCTCAGCGATGAAGGGCAATGTATCATCCGCAAGAAGGGATACGCACCGGTGCAGAATGTGACATGCAATTGAAACCACAGACACCTAAGCGGACGCAAACTCACTGAGTTAGTTTTGGGCGGGGGGATCAACCGGTAGCGGCTGCCTTGCCGCCTCGCTCCGCTAGGCACTGGGACTGCGGCAGTTTTCGAGGCAGAACGCAGAACATAGAATAATCATGTCCCTATATGAAGAACGCCTGACCAAAGACCTCGACCGGATGAAAAACGAGATCACGGTTCTTGGGACTTGGGTCGTGCAAGCTTTGCGCGATGCGGTGCACGCACATCTTGAAGGCAACACGAAGCTCGCCAACGAAACCATCCTTGGCGACAAACGGATCAACCGCAAGAAAAACCAGATCAATAAACTGGCCTATGCCTTTATGGCGGTTCATCTGCCGAGCGCCGGCCATCTGCGCAAAGTCGCCTCCATAATGCGGATTGTCAACGAGCTGGAGCGAATTGGCGATTATGCGGTCATCATCGCCCGGGAGGCCCTGCAACTTCCCCATCCCCCCACCGGGCAACTCAGAGAAAAAATGGAACAGATGGCACGCCAAGCCGAAACCGCCTTGGAGCAAGCCATGACCGCATTCAACACAAACGACGTAGAACTGGCACAGAAAGCCCGTGCTATCGCCTCACAGTCAAAGGACCGGGCAGGCAGAGCTTTCGACGATTTGGTCTTAGAAGGTGAGAAGCAAGAGGAACAAATCCGCTATCTCTTCGATATGCTCATCACTCTGGATCGACTGAAACGCGTAAGCGATCGCGCCAAAAATATATGTGAGGAAACCAGCTTCACCGTAACCGGTAAAACCAAGAAGCGGAAGGTTTACAAAATCCTCTTTCTCGATCCGGAAAATAACTGCCAAAGCCAGATCGCCGAAGCTTTGGCACGCAGAAATTATCCAAATAGTGGCGAATATAGCAGCGCCGGTCGCTCCAAAGAGGCAAACCCGGCGCTCGGTCTAATAGAATTCATGGAAACTAAGGGCCTCGCTGTTTCACCTATCACACGACAAGTGGTGGGGCCCCATATCGACAATGCTGCTGCTTACGACATTATTGTGAGCTTGAATGGTCCGGTAAGCGACTATTTCCCAACTCAGCCGTTCCGCACTGTCTTTTTGGAATGGGATGTCGGACAGGCTCCAAACAGCCCGGCCGAAACGGATGAACACTATATCGCCATTTACCGTGAAACCACGGCCCGACTTCGAGACCTGATGGAAATGCTCCGCGGCGAAGAGGCCGACTAAATGACCGGCACCGTCAGATCACTCGCCGCCGCCACACCGTCGGCTAGGAAACAACTCGACCAACTCGACCGTGCTTGGTACATCGATAAAATCGTTCAATTCATCGTATTTGCGAGCGGTATTTCGGCAATCATTTTCATTGTCGGGATTTTCATATTCGTCACCAAAGAGGGCTTCGGATTTATCCTCGGGGCGTTCGATTTTGCCGAGTTCTTCGGCTCACCTCGCTGGAAACCAACGTCCGAATATAATCCGACTTACGGCATTCTCGCTTTGATCGCCGGTACGGCCAGCGTGACGGGCCTGGCTATGTTGATTGCCATTCCCTTTTCGATTGGCGCGGCCATTTACGTTGCGGAATTTGCCACCGGTAAGACCAGGGAGGCGCTCAAGGTCCTTGTGGAACTATTGGCTGCTATCCCTTCAGTCGTCTGGGGCTTTATTGCACTGAGTTTGATGAATCCTTTGATTATTGAACTGTTCGACGTTCCGGTCGGTCTCAACATACTCAATGCCGGCATCATCCTCGCTCTCATGGCGGCTCCGATTATGACATCCATTGCCGAGGATGCGCTCAAGGCGGTACCGGACCGTTATCGCGAGGCCGCCGAAGCCCTGGGCGCAACCCGTTGGCAAGTGATCTCCAAAGTGGTGCTCCCTGCCGCCAAAAACGGCTTGCTGGGCGCGGTACTTTTAGGAGTGGGCAGAGGGTTTGGCGAAACCATGGCCGTCTTGATGGCAACCGGTCACTCGATCAATTTGCCTGATAGCATTTTTGATTCAGTGCGCGCCCTCACAGCAACCATTGCATCAGAGCTCGGCGAGACCGTTGTCGGATCCGATCATTATCAAGCCTTGTTCACCATCGGAATTTTTCTGTTTCTGATTACCTTCGTCATAAACCTATGTGCCGACCTTGTTGTGCGGGGCATCGGCAAAGTATAGTTACGGGAACAATGCAAAGATGTTCGCTGCAAGTGGTTTAAACTCTCGGAATAATCGGCGGCAGGCCTTAATACGTATTCTCTTTATGCTTATGACCGGTCTTTTGATTCTCCCGGTCCTGATCATCCTTACCACTTTGCTCTACAAAGGCGGCCCGGCGATCTCTTTTGAATTTCTGTTCGGCAATCCGACCAACGGTATGACAGAAGGTGGTATCTTTCCGGCTTTGGTGGGCACGATTTGGCTTGTAGCGGTAGCTTTGTTGTTCTCCGTTCCGCTAGGTGTTGCCGCAGCCATTTATCTTAGCGAGTTCGCAGCGGAAAATTGGTTTACCCGTGCAATCAACCTGGCAATCATCAATCTCGCGGGTGTGCCCTCTATCGTGCATGCGCTTTTCGGAGTCGGCGCGTTCGTTTTGTTCATGGATTTCGGCACCAGCATCTTGGCGGCGAGTTTAACCCTTGCCATCATGACATTACCGGTGGTGATCGTAGCGACCCGTGAGTCACTTCAGGCGGTACCATATGCTTTTCGTGAAGCTTGTTGGAATATGGGCGCAACGCGCTGGCAGACAATTCGACGTGTTGTATTACCCAACGCCGTCAGCGGCATATTGACCGGTGTCATTCTTGAAGTGTCGCGCACAGCGGGCGAAACCGCACCCATCATGTTTACCGGTGCGGCCTTCTTCCTTCCCTTCTTGCCGGAAAGCGTATTCGATCAGACCATGGCCATGTCCCTGCACCTTTTCGTCATTTCCACTCAAGTGCCCGGCGTTCCTGACGAATTGCCTTTCGGGGTGGCTTTGGTGCTCATCGCTATGGTTCTGATAATGAATTCCTTTTCAATCGCGCTACGTATTTATTTGCGCGTTAACAAAAAATGGTAGAGGCGTTGACCCAGAATCATCCATACGACACCGTGCCAAAACAAGCTCCTACCAAGCCGTCATCGTCGCCCGTGAAGCTCGATATACGAAACCTATCCATAAGCTATAATGGCATTCCGGCATTGGTAGGCGTCAACCTTAAGATTTACGAGAACGAGATATTCGGAATAATTGGACCTGCGAACAGCGGTAAAACCTCGTTGCTTAAGGCCTTGAATCGCATGGACATGTTTGATTCGGCCATGACTGTGTCGGGGGAGATCCTGTTCGACGGCTATAACATTCAACGCTGGCGTAATGTTTATGCGCTACGCCGTCGCATTGGGGTGGTTTTCCCCTTGCCGGTCGGCTTGCCGATGACCGTCTATGATAATGTCGCGTTAGCGCCGCGTCTATCGGGCATTAACAACAAGGCAGAGTTAGACGAAACCGTTGAACGGTGCCTGAAGCGGGCAGCCCTATGGGACGAGGTCAAGGACCGGCTTCAATCTTTGGGCAGCCTCCTTTCCGGCGGTCAACAGCAGCGTCTAACCATCGCCCGCGCTCTGTCGCAAAACCCCGACTTATTGATGCTTGATGAATTTTCTATTGCCGTCGATCCCGTTACAACCATGCGCATAGAGGACGTTCTGAAGGAACTTAAGAGGGAAATGACCATCATCCTCGTGACAAATCTGACACAACAGGCCCACCGGCTCGCTGAACGTATCGCATTCTTCATGAATGGAACGTGCATCGAAATTGGCGACACTGAGTCTATGTTCTCCGGAAACGTGACGGATAACCGTACAGCAGATTACATCGCCGGGCGGTTTGGTTAGGAGTTCAAGGAATCGATAATGGATCGGCAGGCCGTGATACGAGACGCCAAACATTCGGCGGAAGCACAGCAGAGCAGTGCAACGTCGCAATATGCCATCGTTACACAAGACCTCAATGTTTGGTACGGTGATTTTCAAGCCCTTTACGACGTCACTCTGAATATCAAAAAAGACATCATCACGTCACTCATTGGCCCCTCCGGTTGCGGAAAATCGACTTTCTTGCGCAGCATCAATCGAATCAACGAGCGGCTGAGCTACGTTCGTATCGATGGATCAATTACGGTTTACGACCACAATATATATGGCGATCACGTCGAGTTGGCTCAGGTGCGCAAGCAGATAGGGATGGTGTTTCAGCGGCCCAATCCGTTGCCTATTTCAATTCGTGACAACGTGCTTTTTGGATTGAGCATTCACAGCGAAAGTCGCAAGAAATTGCCCCGTAACGAGGTAGACGACATCGTCGAGCAAGCATTACAGCAGGTGCTTTTGTGGCACACCGTTAAGGACCGGCTTGGCCGTAAGGCCACCGAGTTATCGCTTGAGGAACAGCAGAAGCTCTGCATTGCCCGCCTGCTGCCGATCAAACCAACTATTCTACTGATGGACGAACCTTGTAGCGCACTGGATGCCAAGGGAACCGAAGCGGTAGAGGAGCTGCTATGGGGATTACGGGGCCGTTATACGATTGTGATCGTCACTCACAACATGGCCCAGGCGCGGCGTGCCAGCGACGAATGCATCTTCATGCTGATGGGAAAAGTCATCGAACATACGCCAACGGCGGAAATGTTTGTCACCCCGGCCCATAAGGAGACAGCCGATTATATCGAAGGGCGTTACGGTTAGTGTCACACAGGATCATCACGTCCGGTCGGTGTTTTTCGCGCAGGTCAAGGGAATCAATAAATCCCGGAAAAGGCCTGGAAATCCGCCCGGAGCTGTGGGATGTTCTCCCAAATAGAGCAGATAAAAGTACCATTATAGTATGATTAGAAAACGTTGGGTCGCCCATATCCGTTGGGCGTTATTACTTTTTGGGGCGATGAACTTGGCCGCTTGCGCGAATTTGAGGGGCGTGGTGGGCGCAGATTGCGCCCCGCCGCCGGCCGAGGCCGCTGCGGACGAAACAACGGAAGCCCCTTTGGAGAAAGAACAGCCGCTGGCCGAGGCCGCCTCTGCGGAAACAACGGAAGCCCCTTTGGAGGATGCGATGGTTGGAGAACAGCCGCCAAATCCGACACCCGAAACGAACCATAGGTTGGACGTATCGCGGCTGCAAACCGCCGATGGCCGGCTGATTCTCGGAAGCGTCGAAACCATACGACTTGATCCGTTGGGTATCATATATGAAGCGCGGATCGACACCGGCGCCGAAACCTCATCGATTGATGCGCAAAACATCGTGCTTTTCGAGCGGGACGGTAAAAGGTGGGCACGATTTGAGCTACAGGATGCCGGTCAAAATGACCCGGTAGTGGTGGAAAAACGTATTAGACGATTTGTCTTGGTTAGCCAAATAAATAATCTGGAGCTGGACCGCCGCCCCGTGGTTCGAATGCGTTTGCAGGTGGGTGCAACAATTGAAACCGTCGATATCAGTTTGACGAACCGTTCCCGCATGTCCTTCCCTATCTTATTGGGGCGGGAATTTCTGCTCGACCGAGCCGTCGTTGATGTTTCCAGAAGTCATATTCAGGACTTACAATGATCGGACTGTCTGCGTCTCGTTTGTTGTTCTTTTTTCTAGTCTTTTCATTGTTTGCGGGTGGCATCGTCCAAATACTTCACCGTCATTTGTCGTTAGGCATTCCATTACTGCCCTCGGCCAGTCGCGATGTCTGGTTCGTTGATGCCAAAGTAACCTTTGAAGCAACCGGGGGGCCGGTTACCGTATCTTTCGCACTGCCGGCCAGCCAAACCGGTTACACATTGTTGGGAGAAACTTTAGTGTCACCGGGCTATGGTGTCTCGCTCTTACCATCCGGCGGTTTGCGTCGGGCGGAATGGACAATTGCAGACACGGACGGCACACAAAAGCTTTATTACAAGGCACAATTTGCCGCCGATAATTTGATCGTTTCCTCATCCGACTCACCGCCGTCTTTAGCATTGGAACCACCCTTATCGTTGGATGAGGTTGATCAGGCAGCAGCGCAGGAAGTTTTGACGGAGGCAATCGAGAAGTCCGCAGGACCCCTTTCACTTACGCGTCAGATTCTGAAAATTCTAACTCGGTCGCCGCCGACGCAAACCGTCGAACTCCTTCGTACAAATTTCGAGCCGGCCGATCTACTGATAACCCTGCTGACTCAAGGGGGGGTGGCGGCCCGTTCCGTGTTTGGCCTTGAATTGGAAGACGGTCGTCGGCGCAAGCGTCTGGAGAGTTTCGTTGAAGTTTTCGCGGACGGAGAATTGCATCTCTTCGATCCCGCTACGGGTGCCGAAGGACGACCCGATAACGTGCTATTGTGGGCACCGGGGGCGCTATCTATTCTCGATGTGCAAGGCGGTCGAAATTCCGACTTGACCTTTTCGATATTATTACAGGAAGAGGCCGCTCTGAAGAGTGTTCTCACTCAATTGGACGATTTGGGGCAAGACGATTTTTCCATATATCGCTTGCCTCTCGAGGAACAAGCTTTGCTCAAGGGAATGTTTTTGATTCCCATTGGGGTCCTCGTGGTCGTCTTTATCCGTGTGATCATCGGCTTCAGAACGAGCGGTACATTCATGCCGGTTTTGCTCGCCATAGCCTTTATTCAAACGAAGTTGATACCGGGTTTGATCGGCTTTGTGCTTATTGTCGGTACCGGGCTCATTGTGAGATCTTACCTGTCGACCGTCAATCTGTTACTCGTTGCACGTATCTCGGCAACTCTCAGCGTTGTTATAGGTTTGACGATTCTATTCACGCTTCTGAGCGAACGAATGGGATTGGAGAATATTCAAAACTTCACTTTTTTCCCGCTTGTCATCATGACTTGGACCATCGAACGCATGTCCATACTTTGGGAGGAAGAAGGCCCTAAAGAAGTTTTAATCCAAGCGGCGGGAACTTTGGTGGTGGCGGTCATAGCTTATTCTCTAATGTCGACACCCATCGTTCGGCATCTTAGTTTTAATTTTCTTGGCCTGCAGCTGGTCATTCTATCCCTTATTCTTTTGATGGGCCAATATACCGGCTACCGGGTGCTTGAGCTGCACCGGTTTAGGTCTCTCGGCAAGGATGTTTGATGTTCAATTTCATAAAACGTCTGCGCAAGAGAGGAATCCTGAGCATGAATCAACGGAATGTCCGGTACATAGGACAATACAATGACCGTCGCCTCTACCCGCTGGTCGATGACAAGCTGAAAACAAAGCTCTTGGCTACCGAGCATAACGTCAACGTGCCCGGCCTCATTGGAACAATTCAATATTACCACGAAACCCGACTCATTGATCGCATCATAGGGCAGCGCAGCGGTTTTGTTATCAAGCCGGCCAGAGGCTCAGGTGGAAAAGGAATTCTTGTGATTGTCGGCAGCAAAGGTGAGGCGTATTTAAGATCTAACGGCTCGGTTGTGACCCTGCCCGATATCCGGCGCCATTTATCGAATATTTTGAGTGGCCTATACAGTCTTGGCGGCAGTCAAGATGTCGCCATCATCGAGGAATTGATTCATTCCGATCCACGGCTGGAACCTTACACCCATGAGGGTGTGCCCGATATTCGGGTCATCGTTTTCAAAGGCTTTCCCGTTATGGCCATGATACGCTTGGCCACCCGCCAATCGGCCGGCCGGGCCAACTTGCATCAGGGGGCCGTGGGTGTGGGTCTTGATTTAGCGGCGGGCCGGGCTTTGGGCGGTGTGCAATTCAATGCGCCCATAGAGATCCACCCCGACACCGGAGCAACTTTAAAAAATCTCTTTATTCCGAAATGGGAAGAACTGCTGGAGCTGTCAGCCAAATGTTTCGACATGTCCAATTTCGGTTATTTGGGGTGCGATTTCGTGCTCGATGAGTCTCACGGGCCTTTGCTGCTCGAATTGAACGCGCGCCCGGGTCTTGCCATCCAAATCGCCAATCAAAGCGGATTGTTGCTTGCCCTCAATCACATCGAACAGGGTCGCGCGCCCAAAAATCTCTCCCCTAAACAAAGAGCATCTTACGCAATCGACAAATTGGCGAAACTATCCTGATTCATTTGCCTCGCATGCCGTCATTTTGAACATTCTAGACCACGTTCACAATTCATTGAATCGGGAACGCGGTCTAGATTTCCTATTGGTCGCGCATTCGAACCCAAAAACCGCGTACACTTTTTGTGAATGCGCTCTAGAGCATTTCCGAACTTAACAGAATCGCGGAAACGCTCTAAGTTCTTGTTTGGTCGCGCCGTTTGCGCGCAAAACCGCACACACTTTTGCGCACGGCGCTCTAGACACCTGTAAGAAGAAACGATAACGCCGTATCCCCGAGAAAATCATCTGCAACCGCCGCGCCAATTCTATGCCAGACAAGTATTGCTCTAACGGAAATAGGCCTTAGAGTGTTTCCAGGAAAAGTGGCCCCCGGTTTTCCGTCCGGAAACACGACAAAACAATAACTTATGGTCAGGTTTTGATTCCATCAAAACCGGAAAGACCCTAGAATGGCCGTTTCGGTACGACCTCAACCATAAGAGAAACGATGATTGAAATCGAAGAGATCACGACCAACAAGGCTGGGATTTGCCGCACGATTCTGGAAGCTCTTCCAGACCGGTTCGGCAATCAAAGAGTTGTCGAGCTCATTGTTAAAGAGGCTCCATTGCTATCTATGCTTGGCGCGCGTGACGGCGACGACTATGTGGGTATGATGACTGTTAAGCGGCAAACACCACAGACAATTGAAATTAGGGCCTTGGGTGTGATGCCCGATCGCCATCGGCAGGGGATCGGCCGGGCCTTGATCCAAGAAGTGGAAAGCTACGCCATACAACAAGGGGCAGTCCTGCTTTCATTGAAGACCGTTGGCCCGTCAGATCCCAATCCGATCTACCAAAACACTCGTGCCTTTTACCATGCTCTCGGATTTGTCCAAGTTGAAGAACTGCCTCTCTGGGGGCCCGATGCAGCCTGCTTGTTGATGGTTAAGTCGTTAAAGCCGTGATCGTTATATCGGCGTTCGGCTCTCGAACTTTTCCACCGTTTACCGAATGGATGCCGCACACGACTATATGATGGCCAGGACGAAAAAGGATCGCCGCCGCAATGAGCGCCACCATAGCCGAAGATATCTTCAGAAACCTGGCCGACCAAATCTTATCCGGACGCATAGCGCCCGGCCAAAGGATGGAGGAGCAAGTCGTCGCAAATGAATTCGGCGTTTCCCGAACGCCGGTGCGGGATGCCTTGAGGCAATTGGCGGCGACGGGTCTTGTGGAGATTAAACCCAATAGGGGAGTGACCGTTGTCGACCCCCCTATTCATCAGCTCAACGACATGTTCGAGGCCCTTGGAGAGCTTGAGGCGCTGTGCGCAAGACTAAGCGCACAACGAATGAGTGACATCGAACGCAAGAAACTTGACATGATCATGCAAGAATGTCGAACGGCGATGCGCGGCAAGAATCGTAAGAAGTACGCAGATGCGAACGAGCAGTTTCACAAATTGATCTATCAGGGCTCCCACAATCAAACTCTAGAAGAAATCGCCGTCGCTCTTTGGCAACGGCTAGAACCTTTCCGCAGATCCAGCTTTTTCGAAGTGCGCGGTCGCATGCAAGCATCGCTCAAAGAGCATGAAGGTATTTCAAAGGCGATTCTCGCCAAAAACGCCGAGCTGGCCCACACCATGATGCGGGATCACGTAACAAATTCAAACATGAATGCCGTTGAGCACTTAACGTCTCAAAAATGATGCTAGAGCACGTTGACAAAAGATGGAATCCCTAACGTGCTCTAAGTCCTTGTTTGGTCGCGCATTCGGACGGAAAACCGGGTCCACTTTTCCTGAATGCGCTCTACGTCTTTGTTTGGTCGCGCATTCGGACGGAAAACCGGTGCCCGTTCATCCCTTCAATCGATCCACCGGATCGATTGACCTTGGCAAGGACGGTCTTCACTCCTGAATGCGCTCTAGATCAGGCATTATAGGCGCCGGCCAATTTACCTTCCAGCTTGACAAGCGCTAGCACCGTATCAATGGTCGGTGTTTGGATCTTGTTTAGGCGACCTAACTCTTGCACCACACCGAGCAATGCATCGACCTCCATAATCCGACCCTTCTCCAGATCCTGCAACATGGAAGTTTTGTGATCGCCCACCTCGAGTGCACCGGCAATCCTTTTGTCCAGGTCGATCTTAAAGGTAACACCAAGGCTCTCGGCAATCAGTTTCGCCTCCAGCATCATCGCCCTGATAATCGTGAGCGCGCCCGGATCTTCGATTATCTGGCGAATTGTTCCGCCAGTGAGCGCACTTACGGGATTGAAACTGAGATTGCCCCAAAGCTTCACCCAAATTTCATCTCTAATGTTCGTACGCACCCGTGCTTTAAAACCGGCATTCGACAGCATATCCGAAAGGATCAGCAAACGGGTCGATTTTGATCGATCGGGCTCTCCAATAGAAAACCGATTGCTATAAATATGTTTTATCACGCCGGGTTCGACGATCTCAGCCGCCGGATAGACGACACATCCGATCGCCCGTTCCGGGCCGATAAACTTCCATTGACTGTTCCCCGGATCAACCGACGCGATTCGTCTGCCGTCATAAGGCCCGCCATGTTGATAAAAGTACCACCACGGTATGCCGTTTTGGGCCGTAACAACAGCGGTGTCCCGACCGAGAAGCGGCGTCATGCGCTGTGCCACACTATGCGCCGACGGCGCTTTTACAGCGACGATAACATAGTCTTGCGGACCCAAATCATTAGGATCATCGGTACAGGGCATTTTTTCTATGTGTTCTTCGCCACCGATCAACAGCTTCAAGCCGTTCTTTTGAATAGCGCGCAGATGATCTCCGCGGGCGATACAGGTAACGTCGACGCCGGCTCGCTTGAGCTCAACGGCCAAATAACCGCCGATGGCACCGGCACCGTAAATACAAACCTTCATGGCAACTTTGCTTTGCCCGGCTCAGTGAGGCCGAATTGTTTGTGTAGTCCAAGGCGCACCAGTTTTCCGGTTGCCCCCGTGGGAATTTCATCAACGAATAAGATCGTTCGGGGAATTTTGAAGGAGGCTAACTTCGACGACGCAAAATCTTTAACTTCCTGCTTGTCCAGCGTCTGACCCTCTTTCAGCACGATTGCCGCACCTACTTCCTCGCCCAACTTTGGATCCGGTATGGCAAAAGTGACAACTTGTGCAATGGCGGGGTGCTCCAAAAGGACCTCATCCACTTCGCGCGGCGATATCTTTTCGCCGCCGCGGTTGATGATCTCTTTCAATCGGCCGGTGATACGCAAATAGCCATCAGCGTCCAATTGTCCTTGATCGCCTGTACGGAACCATCCATGGCTGAAGGCCGCTTCATTGCCCTTGGGATTGGCCTCGTAACCATGAGTGACGTTGGGCCCTCGAACAACGATTTCACCTATACTTTCATGCGGTAACAGGTTTCCTTCATTGTCCATGATGGCGATTTCCGGCCCGGCCGGCAATCCCACCGATCCGGCCTTACGCGCACGTGGCGGCAATGGGTTCGACGACATTTGATGCGCCGCCTCGGTCATTCCATAGGATTCGATGACCGGACACCTGAATGTCTTCTCGAGTTCGGTCATAACGTTGGGCGGCAGCGAAGACGAGGACGATCGGATGAATCGCAAGTTTGATTTGGCCGCTATGTGGCGATTTCTTTCGGCACGAGCAAGAATGGCCTGATGCATGGTTGGAACCGCCGTGTACCAAGTGGGTTGCGCATCATCCAGCCAGCCAAAGAATCTCATCGCATTAAAACCCGACGTACAATAAACGTTAGCCCCCACCGCCAAGCTTGCAAGCACCGCTGCCATCAGACCGTGAATATGAAAAAGCGGCATGATGTTGAGACATCGATCATCCGCGGTCAATAATAAGAATTTAGAAACATGTTCCGCGGAGGCGCAGACATTGGCCTGGCTCAATGGCACTATCTTTGGTCGAGATGTTGTCCCCGACGTGTGCAGAACGAGCGCGATATCCCCGGTCATTGCGGGCCCACCTGAGGACGCCGGCACTAGACCATGTTTTGGTGTCGTTAGGTCGAACATCCCGGCGGCGGCATTCGATTGAACCGCTATTGGGAAAATCGGAATTCCCAGTTTCTGCGCCACGTTAACGGCAGGAGATTGATCTCCCGCCATCACCACCAGTGCTTTCACATTAAGATCCAAAAGATGGAATCTGAACTCGTCGGTGCGATAATTCGGGTTCAAGGGAGCGGCAGTGGCACCTGCCGCAATGGTGATAAAAGCCGACGCCATGACAGGACCATTCGGCAAGATAATGGCAACACGATCGTTCCGACCAATACCGGCCATATTGAGCGTGTCGATGACCGACTTGGTAAGTTCTAAAAGATCGCCGAAGGTAAGCGATGTTTGGCCTGGCGCGCTGATAGCCGCGCCGGATATATGATTTTGACTCAATAGTTCGAAAATCGTCGGGCCGACACTCAACTGGGATCTCCTGTTACGGATTTTCGACGACGGGGCAATATTGTATACATTATAGAAATTTCGTATACTTGTCAATTGAGCGCGACAAAGTAGGGCGACCGGAAGAGAAAATTGGCTTACTTTGTCCTCACCTATCTGGTCACATTGTCAGAGGGACCTTCATGACGCTCATGCATCATCACGGCGAACCGGCCAAAGACACCTCCCCCACAGCGCTTCATCGCCTTAACGCGACCGCCCAAACCGTCCATTGGGGCTATTTCGATGCCGCACTGGCGCCGGTGCTTCGGGTATCGAGCGGCGACCTGATAGAGGCCCAAGCGGTCACCCACCATGCAGGCGATGCGCCCGACCTGATGATGGACAAGGCGATCGAGACACTCTACCGCGAGATTCCCGAGGCCGATCGTAATCCCGGCGTCCATATCATGACCGGCCCCATTCATATTGAAGGTGCCAAGCCCGGCGACATGCTGGAAGTGCGATATCTACGGATGACACCGCGATTCAATTACGGCTCTAATCTGGCGGCCAATTGGGGCTATCTCTACAAGGAATTTGACGAAAAGGAACGGGTCACTATTTATAAGATCGACCCCAGCGCCAATCATGCCCAAGCAGTCTACGCGTATGATTTCCCCGGAAAATATGAGATTCCCGGTACGATTACCCATTGTCCGGTTTGTGATCGTGAATCAGCGCTTAAGGGTATTCGCGTTCCCGTCCGCCCTCATTTGGGAACGGCAGGCGTTGCACCTAATGTCACGGGCCGGATCAGCACGATTCCCCCAGGAGCTCACGGCGGCAATATTGACAATTGGCGGATCGGAGCGGGAGCGACAATGTATTACCCGATCGCGGTCGACGGCGCACTTTTTTCAATCGGCGACCCGCATATCTCCCAAGGCGATGGCGAGCTCAGCGGCACGGCGATCGAAGCATCACTGAACGTATTGTTTCAGGTGGTTCTAAGGAAGGACTTTGAGTTTCCCTCACCGCTTCTCGAGACACCGAATTGGTGGATCGTGCATGGCTTTGACGAGGACCTTAACGTGGCCATGCGCAACGCGTCGTTAGACATGTTGACTCTACTGACCGAGCATCAGGGGTTGTCGCGCAACGATTCCTACTCGCTTATAAGCGTCGCCGCCGATTTCGCCGTTACCCAGGTAGTCGACGGCCGGCAGGGGATTCACGTGCGGATCCCAAGAGACATTTTTCCCAGTCGAGGCGTGGTGCAAGATGTCGATTTATAATCTGACGATACGTTATCAGCGGAGCAACTAGAGCACGTTCACAAAAGATGGAATCACTAACGTGCTCTAGGTCTTTATTTTGTCGCGCATTCGAACCCAAAAACCGCGGACACTTTTTGTGAATGCGCTCTAGAGTGTTTCCAGGAAAAGTGGCCACCGGTTTTCCGTCCGGAAACACGACAAAACAACAACTTAGGGTCAGGTTTGATTCCATCAAAACCGGAAAGACCCTAAACACAGCACCTTCCAAATACCCGAATGATCAGAGCGCATTCACAAAAAGTGTATGCGGTTTTTGGGTTCGAATGCGCGACCACTAAAGAATCTGGACCACGTTCTTCGATTCTATGATTTATGAACGTGGTC
>SMXP01000022.1 GCA_004356335.1 Alphaproteobacteria bacterium
CTTGGGGGGTGCGACCAATACCCGCGATTTCATCAGCATTTTCACGGGCGGCGCGCCGGGCGATATTCCGCTTGGCGTGCTATGGCCGGACGGCTCCGGCGCCACCGGTGATGCGTTCAAACAGGATGGCGAAAGCATCGCCGGATTTACGCACAACGTGTTTAATTTAACCGATTCCTTGCGCCTTACGGTGGGTGCGCGTTTCACGGTCGACGAGAAAGACGCCGAGAGCCGTCTGGTTGGCTCGAACCCCGGCTGTTCCGCTTTGCGTAACGCTATCGCCTTCCATCCCCTGATCGGAGACGCCGCACCCGGCGCCAACCTGACCATGGATGATATTGGATTTGTCGGAGATATCCGCCGGGTTCGAGACGTGACGGCGGTGCTTGGTTGCTTGGGCATTACCAACGAGGCCTTCGAGTTCGACGTCAATAAGGACGACGACGAATGGACCGGCACGGTCAAGCTCGACTTCGATATCAACCCGGAGACATTGGTCTATGTCAGTTATAGCCGCGGCTATAAAGCGGGCGGCGTCAATTTGGACCGCGCCGGCACCATCCTGACCGAGGTTGGCAACGTATCGCCCGGCCTTCCCACGGGCGCGCGTTTCGACATTTACAACTTCCTCGATCCCCGGTTCGACGCGGAAATCGTCGATGCTTACGAAATGGGGTTGAAGTCCAGTCTGTGGGACAACAAGGTGAATGTGAACGTCGCTTTATTCTATGAAGACTTCAGCGACTTCCAACTCAACACCTTCACCGGGTTCAACTTCCAAGCCGAGAATGTGGAAAAAGTGACAACCAAGGGCGTGGAAGTTGAAATTCAAGCGGCACCCGTTGAGGGCTTGGATCTGCGATTGGGCGCCGTATACACAGACGCCAGATACGGAAGTTCCGTGACGGATTTGAGTACCAGGTTGGTCAACGACAACTTTAACGAATTCGGCAATCCATTGGGGTTGGTGCCCCGCGCTGCCTTCTGCTTGCCACCGCCTTTGGGCGGCGCTCCGATCGGCGGTCCGTTCCCCGCCTCGTGCGCTCCATTGGCTGACGAGTTAAGTCCGTTGGCCGGCAAAACCTTGACCAATGCACCCAAATGGGTGGTCACCGGCGGCATCACCTATGTGCATGCGATCTATGGTACGGGATTCCAAGCTTTCGTTCATCTCGATGGACGCTATAGCTCTAGCTTCAACACCGGTTCCGACCTTAATGCCATCAAAGAGCAGGAGGCCTTTGCGCTGTTCAACGGACGCATTGGCATATCGGCTCTTGACGGTGGGATCGAAGTGGAATTCTGGGGACGCAATCTGTTTGATAAAGATTATCATGCCATTGCGTTTACCATTCCGCTGCAAGCCAATGATGGCTTCGGTTCCTTCCTCGCAGCGCCGCGCACTTATGGCGTGACCGTGAGAGGCAATTTCTAACCGTTGAGACAGACGTTATCACGGGCCGGGGCCTTGTTGCCCCGGCCTTTTTTGTGGATGGTTGAAAAATGGTGATGGGCAATTGAGCACAAGAACTCTAAGATCATTGGCAATCTCTGTTTGGTCTTCATTAGTCCCATAATACTCTCTCTACGCATTTCCATGACGGTAACCAGCTCGAACCACAAAACGTTGCCGCCCGACCGTTTTTCGCCCGGCTATCGCCGCTATGCCCTGGGGGTTTTACTGGTCGTTTACACGTTCAACTTCATCGATCGGCAGATCCTTGCCATTTTGGCCGAACCCATCAAGCAGGATCTGGGCTTGTCCGACACCCAATTGGGCTTTCTCACCGGCTTTGCCTTTGCCTTGTTCTACGCCACCCTGGGCATTCCCATCGCGCGGTTTGCCGATAGAAGCAGCCGCGTCAATATCATCTCAATCGCCTTGTCGGTATGGAGTTTGATGACGGCCCTTTCGGGTCTGGCGGCAAACTTCTGGCAATTGGCCGTGGCCCGGATCGGTGTGGGTGTCGGTGAGGCCGGGTGTTCGCCGCCCGCCCATTCTTTGATCTCGGATTTTTTCAGCCGAGAGGAAAGGGCGACAGCCATGGCCATCTATACGACCGGCGTTCCCCTGGGGACCATGTTCGGTTTTCTCGCCGGTGGATGGATCAACGAATTCTTTGGTTGGCGGATCGCTTTCTTTGTTGTCGGTGTGCCGGGATTGCTGCTCGCTTTGTTCGTGCGTTTCGCCTTACGGGAACCTCCAAGAGGCGGCATGGAGAAGGACAATCGACCGGTTGTAGAAGCTCCTCCGCTAGGGGAGGTTGTCCGTTATCTGTGGGCTCAAAAGTCGTTCAGGCATATTTCTCTTGCAGCGAGTTTTGCCGCTTTTGCCGGTTATGGTTTCGTTGTTTGGTTGCCGTCTTTCTTTATCCGATATCATGGCTTGGGTACCGGTGAGATCGGTACGTGGCTGGCCTTGTTGGCCGGCATTGCCAGCGGATTGGGAACGCTCGCCGGTGGCCGATTGGCCGACTACTTTGCCATACGCGATACGCGCGCTTATGTTTGGATTGGCGGCATTACGCTTCTGGCCTCCGTTCCCTTCTTTGTTGCGGCGTTTCTGGTGTCCTCGCCAGGCGCCGCCATATTGCTCCTTATTTTGCCCTACTTTCTCAATTCTTTTTGGGTCGGCCCTTCGTTCTCCATGGTCCAAAGCCTAGTGCCGCCGCAAATGCGCGCCGTTGCTTCGTCCGTCTTTCTTTTCTGGATCAATCTCATCGGACTGGGTTTGGGGCCGCAGCTTATAGGTATTGCCAGCGATCTATTGCGTCCCTCCGTGGGAGACGATTCGCTGCGTTATGCCCTGATCGCCTCGGTTTTCGTCTATCTGTGGGCCTGTTGGCATTTTGCCCGTGCCGGCCGCACCCTGGCGGCGGACTTGAAGCTTGCCGAAAGATAGACGTAGAGCGCAGCTGCGCTCCTGATTTTGTGTCGGTTAACGGATTGGGTTCCTTTGGCGCTTAAACTTGCTGTGATCGGCATACTTACCGAGAAAGCGTCTTGCGTGATGAAACCGACCTAGCTTAGAGCGCATTCAGGAAAAGTGGGTACCGGTTTTCCGTCCGAATGCGCGACAAACTAGGAATCTAGAGCATTTTCATGATTCAATTAATCTTGGAAATGCTCTAGTTTACGCTGTGATTCACACGCTCAATCGGTAGGCGAGAAGGAGAAATCAGTTGTCCGTATCAAGATCCGAGCCACCGGCATCTGGCGGATCAGGCATCGAGGCGCCGTTGCATGGCGAAACGGAATCGCAATGGCTAAAGGCTATGGACGATTTGCGGGACGGCGCGATGGAATGGCGCTTATGGGGAACCATCGCTTGGCAAGATCTTCGAAATCAATATCGCCGTTCGGTTATTGGCCCGTTTTGGATGACGCTCAGCATGGCCATTTTGGTGATCGTACTCGGCCTTATTTGGAGCAAATTGCTTGGTTCGCCGCGGGGCCAATATATGCCGTACATTGCGCTGGGTTTCATAACTTGGCAGCTCATCCAAAACATGCTCCAGGCGGGCTGCAAAGTATTTATTGCTGAACGTGAAGTCATTAGACAATTGCCCGGGCCGTTATCGATTCATGTTTTTGGTCTTGTATGGCAGCAACTCATCATCTTTGGTCATAATATTTGGGTTTATGTCGGCGTTGCCATCGTCTATTCCATATGGCCCGGCATGACCGCACTGCTTGCACTGCCGGGATTGTTTTTGGTGTGTATCAACGTTTTCTGGATGGCTTTGCTTTTAGGACTTATTAGTTCCCGCTTTCGAGATATTCCTCAGTTCATTCAAAGCTTTATTCGCCCTTTATTTTATTTGACTCCGATCATCTGGAGTCCGGACATGCTTCCGGGACGGGCCATATTTGTAGACATTAACCCATTATATCATTTGATTGAGATGGTGCGCAGCCCTTTATTGGGTGAAGTGCCGGCGATGCAAAGTTATGTTTTCGTATTAGCGATTGCGGTAATCGGCTGGGCCGTTACGTTTGCCTTCTTCGTGCGCTATCGATGGCGCATCGCTTATTGGGTTTGAGGTAATCTGAATGGCTTCAATTCATTTGGATCGCGTTTCAGCGTCTTTTCCGATTTATTCCACCAGGGCTCGTTCTATTAGAACGAGGGTTATGGCGGCGACAACGGGCGGCCGCATCAGAAGGGATAAGCGCCATAGTGTGGTGGTTCGAGCTCTAGATAATGTGACTCTCAATATAGAACATGGAGACAGAGTTGGGCTTGTCGGCAAGAATGGCGCGGGAAAATCTACTTTGTTGCGCGTTATGGCAGGTGTTTATGAACCGTCTTCCGGGACGGTTGAGCGTTCTGGGCGGGTTGCTCCTCTGTTTAGCGACAAGTTAGGCATGGATGGTGAAAATACCGGATACGAAAACATTATTATGCGCGGGCTTTTCCTCGGGTTTACCCGTGAAGAAATGCAAGACAAAATTCCCGAAATCGCTGAGTTCACGGAGCTTGGCGATTTTTTGAATATGCCGACCCATACCTATTCGACCGGAATGCTCATGCGTCTGGCATTCGCCGTGTCAACCTGCATAGAGCCGGAGATTCTCTTGATGGATGAGGGAATTGGGGCGGGCGATGCTGCGTTCATGAAAAAGGCCGACCAGCGTCTTGAAAATCTTGTCGAGTCATCCGGCGTTCTCGTGCTTGCTTCCCATTCCGAGGCGCTGTTGCGGCGTATGTGCAGCAAGGCCGTTTTCTTGGATCGAGGCCAGGTGGTGCATCAAGGTTCGCTCGAGGACGTCTTGGAGCGATATAACGAAACCATCGCCGAAAATTAAGACGCTTGCGGCACTAGAGCGCATTCAGGAAAAGTGGGTACCGGTTTTTCGTCCGAATGCGCGACAAAACAAAGACTTAGAGCAGGTTAGCGATTCCATCTTTTCCTGAATGCGCTCTAGCCACCGACATCCACGCTACGGATCATCTTTATAAAATCCATGAGGCAATAATATGCCGTGACGGATTGCCATCAGACTCGTATCATATACAAGGTAAAATCTTGTGGCGACCGGCCCTTCGAAGGTCGATCCGCCCGTCAATTCCGCTAGAGCGTTTCCGGACTTAACAGAATCGCAAAAACGCTCTAAGTCTTTATTTGGTCGCATTTTCTTAACGCGAACCGGTGTCCACTTCGCTCGAAAATGCTCTAACATCCCTGGAGAGAACAACATGGAATATCGATCGTTGGGTAGATCAGGCTTAAAGGTCTCCACAGTGGGACTGGGTTGCATGAATTTCGGTATGATGGTCGACCAGAGTCGGACCGACGCTGTTGTCAATAAGGCGTTCGATTTGGGCGTCACTTTGTTCGATACGGCCAATATCTATGGCGGCGAACAAGGCAAGGGCGAAGAAATGCTCGGCAAAGCGCTCGGATCTCGACGCAAAGACATCATATTGGCGACTAAATTCGGAGGGCAGAGACCCGCTACGAAAGGATCGCCCGGCGGCGGATCTCGCAGCGCAATCTTTCAGACGGTTGAAGAAAGCTTGCAACGTCTTGGCACGGATTATATCGATCTTTATCAGATACATCGTCCGGATACGAGCACACCAATTGAGGAAACATTGAGTGCGCTTGATGATCTCGTGAGGCAAGGTAAAGTAAGGTATATTGGTTGCTCTAACTTCGACGGTTGGCAGTTGGTTGAAGCACAATGGACGGCCCAAACCTCTCATTTGACTGCATTCGTTTCCGCTCAAAATAGATACAGCCTCGTAACCCGGGATGTTGAAAAGGCATTGGTTCCCGCGTGCAATCTTCATGGAGTCGGAATTTTGCCGTTCTTCCCGCTGGAGAGCGGACTTCTCACAGGCAAGTACGCGCGCGGTGTCGATGCGCCCGAAGGAACCCGTCTGGCCAAGTGGGGCGGCGCGTTCCAGTCTGATGACAAGTACGATAAGCTCGAAAAGCTGACCGATTTGGGACAAGCGCACGGCCATAGCATCTTGGACATCGCGATCGGGTGGTTGGTCAGCCGACCTCACGTGTCGAGCGTAATTGCCGGTGTGACGTCACCGGAACAGCTCGAAAAGAATGTGGCGGCCGGCGAATCTACGTTTAGCGCTGAGCAGCTTGCGGCGATTGATGAGATCACGGCACCGGCGCAAGCAGGCTTCGGACCGCCCCGTCGCTGATGGCTCGATGGTTTGCCTACCTCAAGTTTGAGTCTGTTTCCCCACCTCGAGCAGGGCGGCGACCTCATTGTCGGATATTTGATGAAAGTCGGCATAGCACAAGCCTACGGCGACAAAATCCGGCGGTTGGGAAAGGCAAATCAGTTCGTCTACCGATGGGGTGAGGGCCTTGACGGTATTTGGCGGTGCGACCGGTACCGCCAATACAATGTATTTCGCATGGGCCTGCTTGAGACCCATAATGGCCGCGCGTGCAGTCGCTCCGGTTGCGATGCCGTCGTCTACCACAATGACGGTGCGCCCCGTTACGGGCAAGGGGGGTTGTTGGCCGCAATAAAGGGCTCTGCGCTCGGCCAATTCGGCGAGTTTCTTTTGCATTTCCTGTTTGAGAAACGCGTCACTGATCCCCATGGCCTCTACGATCATGTGGTTTAACGTCAGCTGTGGCGCGTCGCCGCCGACCACCGCGCCGATAGCCAGTTCAGGTTGACCGGGGGCGCCGATCTTCCGCACCATTAGAACATCGAGCGGGGCGCCAAGGCGGTCGGCGATGGCGGCGGCCACCGGCATGCCGCCGCGTGGTAGGCCAAGCACCAGAGGATTTTGCTCTTTTAAATGCACGAGTCGCTCGGCCAAAAGACGGCCGGCTTCCTGTCGATCTTTGAACACGAGATCTACCATTGGCCTGAACGATTATTTGTTTGATCGATCTCTAGACCCCCGTTCACAATTCATTGAATCAGGGAACGGGGGTCTAGATTTGTTATTGGTCGCGCATTCGAACCCAAAAACCGCGTACACTATGTCTATGCCACCGGCACGGCCCACGGCAAGCGCGTTCAGGCCATGGGGGGCGCCAAGAACCATGGCATCATCATGCCTGACGCGGATATGGATCAGGTGGTCAACGATTTCATGGGCTCGGCTTACGGCTCGGCGGGCGAGCGGTGCATGGCGTTACCGGTGGCGGTGCCGGTGGGCAAAAAAACCGCAGATAGTCTCATTGAACGTTTGATACCCAGAGTGGAAAGTTTGAAGGTGGGTATTTCGACGGATCCGGACGCCCATTATGGACCCCTGGTGACCGCCGCCCATCACAAGAAGGTCAGCGATTACATTGCCCAAGGTGTGGCGGAGGGCGCCGACCTGGTGGTCGATGGCCGTGATTTTACCTTGCAAGGTTATGAGAACGGCTTTTTCATGGGCCCTAGCCTGTTCGACAACGTGACCCGCCACATGGTCACCTATAAGGAAGAGATTTTCGGTCCGGTGTTGCAGATTGTTCGCGCCAATGACTTCGACGAAGCTTTGAGCCTGCCGTCCCAGCATCAATACGGCAACGGCGTCGCTATCTTCACCCGGGATGGCGATGCGGCGCGGGAATTTGCCAGTCGCGTCCAAGTCGGCATGGTCGGCGTCAATGTGCCGATCCCGGTGCCGATCGCCTATTATACGTTCGGCGGTTGGAAACGATCGGCGTTTGGCGATATCAATCAGCATGGGCCCGAGGGCGTGCGTTTTTACACTAAAGTGAAGACAATTACGTC